>JAGXIE010000131.1 GCA_024635765.1 Flavobacteriaceae bacterium
AGACAACCAGAATTCACGCAAATAGATTGTGAAATGGCATTTGTGGAGCAAGAAGATATCTTGAATGCATTTGAAGGATTGACACGTCATTTATTAAAAGAAGTGAATGGTATCGAAATCAAGGAATTCCCAAGAATGTTGTACGATGATGCTATGCGATTGTATGGAAATGATAAACCAGACATTCGTTTTGGGATGCAATTTTGCCCTTTAATCCCCAAAGAGGAAACCTTTGGTTTTGGAATTTTTGACGATGCCGAATTGGTTGTTGGTATAAACGCAGAAGGCTGTGCTGAATACACCAGAAAGCAAATCGATGAACTAGTTGACTGGGTCAAACGTCCACAAATTGGTGCGACAGGTCTAGTTTGGATAAAATTCAATTCTGACGGAACGTTTTCTTCATCAGTAAATAAATTTTTTGATGAAGACTACTTGAATCATTTTGTTCAGCAAATGAATGCCAAAGAAGGCGATTTGATGTTGATAATGGCGGGCAACACTCATAAAGTAAGACCACAGTTAAGTGCCCTGCGCATGGAATTGGCAACTCGACTTGGACTTCGAAATCCAAAAGAATTTGCCCCATTATGGGTCATGGATTTCCCATTATTGGAATGGGATGAGGAAACACAGCGCTACCACGCCATGCACCATCCATTTACCTCACCAAAACCTGGTCAGTTGGAGTTGTTAAAAACCAGTCCTGGCGATGTGAAAGCCAACGCATATGATTTGGTACTGAATGGAAACGAAATTGGCGGCGGATCCATTCGTATTCACGATAAAAAGACACAAGCAATGATGTTCGATTATTTAGGCTTTACACCTGAAGAAGCAAAAGCACAATTTGGATTTTTGATGGATGCCTTCCAATATGGAGCGCCTCCTCATGGTGGACTTGCTTTTGGACTTGATAGACTCGTTGCGATTCTTGGAGGTCAAGAAACCATACGAGATTTTATCGCATTTCCGAAAAACAATTCTGGTCGCGATGTTATGATTGATGCGCCTGCACCAATAGATGACAAACAACTGGAAGAATTAAGTTTAAAACTCAATTTAAAATCATAATTACTAAATCCTGCCATGAGCAGGATTTTCTAGTAGTTTTAAAAGATGGCATTACAACCAATACTTAAACGATT
This sequence comes from Flavobacteriaceae bacterium, assembly GCA_024635765.1. Classification (GTDB taxonomy): domain Bacteria; phylum Bacteroidota; class Bacteroidia; order Flavobacteriales; family Flavobacteriaceae; genus JBPOFM01. Next base: position 1,149 of record JAGXIE010000131.1, read on the forward strand.
TCATATTTGGAGATACAAGAATATCTCTCAAAAGAATTTTGTGTATGTATTGAGTATTATGGTCGGTCTACTTGCCGGATTGGCTGCCGTGACGTTAAAAAATATTACGTTTACTATTGAAAGCATACTAGAACATGGCATCATATTTTCACAAAATCAACTCTATTTTATCCTTCCTGTTATTGGCTTATTACTGGTTTATCTTCTAAACAAATATATTTTCAAGAAAAAGATTGAAATTGGTACACCATCTTATATAAAAAGAGCAATACCTTCGGTTTTATATGCTTTGTTAAGGCAAAAAGGATTTCTACATTACAAATATGTTTATTATCCATTAATAGCAGCCCCTTTGACAGTTGGATTTGGTGGATCTGTAGGACTATTAGGGCCTTCCATTACGTCTGGGTCAGCAATCAGTTCTAACTTGAGCAGATTATTACATATAGACAGAAAGACACGAACTTTATTGATAGCTTGTGCTTCTGCTGGTGCTATGGCTTCAATGTTTAAATCTCCGATTGCTGCCGTTGTATTTGCGGTGGAAGTATTCAGTTTAGATTTGACTTTCGCGTCACTTTTACCTTTATTAATTGCATCAATTTCATCGGTGCTAACTTCATATTTCTTTTTAGGGGACGACTTGTTGTTCGACTTTAATGTGACTGACAAATTTACCATCAATGATACCCTTTTTTATATCATATTAGGTATAGGAACCGGAATTGCTTCCTTATACTTCACCAAAATCTATTTTGCCATTTATGCTTTCTTTGACCGTTTTAAAACACGCTTTCTAAAACTTGTAGTCGGTGGTTTGGCCATTGGGGTTATGTTATATGCCATACCTCCTCTCTATGGTGAAGGTTTAAGTTTTACAAAAGATTTGTTCAGTGGTAATTACTTGCATGCGCTGGGCTCAAATCCATTTGAAAATTATTTGGATAACATATGGGTAGTTATAGCCTTATTGATAGGTTTTACTATTTTTAAAGTAATAGCTATGACCACCACTTTTGCGGCTGGGGGCGTAGGTGGCATTGTAGTACCTACAATGGTTATGGGTAGTGCTTTAGGTAATGTAGTGGCTAAAATAATCAATAACCTAGGTTTAGGATTTCAAGTGTCAGAAGCAAATTTTACACTAGTCGGGATGGCTGGATTGATTGCTGGAGTTATTCATGCACCACTTACTGCCATATTTTTAATAGCCGAAATAACAGGTGGTTATATTTTATTCCTTCCATTAATGATTACCGTTGCAATCTCATATATGATTACCAAAACTTACATGCCATACACGATCTATACGAGAGAACTCGCAGAAAGAGGCGATTTGTTAACACACGATAAAGACCAAAATGTATTGACCTTAATGAAGCTCGATACTGTAATAGAGAGGGACTTTGTAAAGTTGAAGCCTGAAATGACACTTGGTGAAATGCTTCACAAAGGTGTTGCCAAATCTCAACGAAACTTATTTCCCGTAACTAACTCGAATGATGAGTTTTTAGGAGTCATTTTATTGGATGATATTAGAGAATTTATGTTTGATAGAGCTTTGTATGATTCAACAAACGTGGAACTCTATATGCATAATGCCCCAGATGTTATTGTGTTTGAAAATGATTCAATGCAAATTGTAATGGATAAATTTCAACGAACTGGAGCATGGAACCTTCCAGTGATTAAGGAGGGTAAGTATTATGGATTTGTCTCAAAATCAAAGTTACTGACTGCTTATAGACAGCATTTAATCAGTTTTACAAAATAGCTATGAAATATCTAATAATAATTTTAACCATCATTGTATTCGGCAGTATTGCCTGCGGATTTATATTGGATACGGAGCATTCAGAAAAGTTAATTGGATTTGGAGTTCTTGGGCTGTTCTTTGTGGTGTTCCCATTATTTTCTTATCATCGATGGAAAGACAAAAAAGTCGAAGATTACATGCTCACCAAAGAAAATCTACAAAAGATGCGTGAACGGGAAGGTGATAAACGGCGTTAATTCAAATTTCGTCTCTCTATAAAAAAGCGTTTGAGCAATTTTGAAGCTTCATCAGCCAAAACACCACCAACCATAACAGTCTTTGGATGCAGTTTCGTGTTTAAGGCAGTACAACCTCGCTCTTCATCTTTCGCCCCATAAACGATTTTACTAATCTGACTCCAATACAATGCACCTGCACACATTTGGCAAGGCTCTAATGTAACGTAAAGTGTACAATTATGAAGATATTTTCCACCCAAAAAATTAGAAGCAGCAGTAATTGCTTGCATTTCGGCATGAGCTGTGACATCTACTAATAATTCGGTAAGATTGTGCGCTCTTGCGATGATACGATTTTCAATAACAATAACAGCACCTACAGGAATTTCTCCCTTTTCATAAGCAGCTTCCGCTTCTTGGAGTGCTTTTTTCATAAAATAAGTATCATCAAAAGTGTCGAGCATCATCAAAATTTAAATGATTGGAAATCAAAAATACGATTTCAAATGGTACATTTGTGAACTTATGAGTGAATTTTTAGACCATATCAACAACCCTTCAGATTTACGAAAACTAAATCAAAAAGATCTTCCAAAGCTCGCAAAAGAATTGCGTGAGTTTATCATCAATATTGTCGCAACAAAAGAAGGCCATTTAGGAGCGAGTCTTGGAGTGGTGGAATTGACCATTGCATTACACTATGCTTTTAACACGCCTGATGATTTATTGGTTTGGGATGTTGGGCATCAAGCTTACGGACACAAAATCCTGACAGGTCGAAAAGAAATTTTCCATACCAATAGGCAACTTGGTGGTATCAGTGGTTTTCCAAAACGCAGTGAAAGTAAGTATGATACTTATGGAGTAGGCCATTCATCTACTTCTATTTCCGCAGCATTAGGAATGGCAATTGCATCACAACTCAAAGGAGATAACAAACACCATATTGCAGTGATAGGCGATGCCTCAATTGCAAGCGGCATGGCATTTGAAGGCTTGAACCATGCAGGAGTTACAAATGTTAATCTGTTGGTTATTCTTAATGACAATGCAATAGGCATTGACCCAAGTGTAGGTGCCTTGAAGCAATATTTAACCAATGTTAAAAAAGGAACTGAAAAACAAGACAACATATTTGAAGCCTTAAATTTTGACTATTCAGGACCTATTGACGGACATGATATTCACAAACTTATTTCAGAATTAGAACGATTAAAAACCGTGCAAGGGCCTAAATTTCTGCACGTCATTACAACCAAAGGAAAGGGCTTAAAACAAGCAGAAGAAAATCAAGTCAAGTATCATGCGCCTGGCAAGTTTGATTCAAGTACTGGTGATTTAATTCCAAAGATTAAAACAGACGAACCTCCAAAATTTCAAGATGTATTTGGATATACGATTGTGGAACTAGCCAAACAAAACAAGAACATTGTAGGTATCACGCCAGCAATGCCAACCGGAAGTTCCTTAAAATTTATGATGGATGTAATGCCAGAACGCGCTTTTGATGTTGGTATTGCGGAACAACATGCGGTCACGCTCGCTGCGGGTATGTCAACACAGGGATTAGTGGTATTCTGTAATATTTATTCAACCTTCCTTCAACGTGCTTATGACCAAGTGATCCATGATGTAGCATTGCAGAATTTACCTGTTATTTTTTGTTTGGATCGAGCTGGTTTAGTTGGCGAAGATGGTGCTACTCATCATGGTGTTTTTGATTTAGCATATCTGCGCTGCATTCCAAACCTTATCATTTTTGCGCCACGTAACGAAATTGAGCTACGTAATATCATGTATACTGCACAACTCGGTTTAAACCATCCTATTGCCATTAGGTATCCCCGTGGAAATGGTGTGACAATTAATTGGAAACAACCATTTAGTAAGATTGAAATTGGAAAAGGTGTTGAGCTAAAAAAAGGAACTTCTTTAGCTGTATTAAGCATTGGATTTATTTCTGAAAATGTAACAAAGGCAATTGAAAATGTTCATAAAAAAGAGATGGTTGGGCATTATGACATGAGGTTTGTTAAACCTTTGGACGAAGAGTTACTTCATCAGATTTTTTCAAATTATTTGACAGTTATAATAGTTGAAGACGGGACAATAATTGGCGGTTTTGGCAGTGCCATTCTTGAATTTTCATCACAAAAAGGTTATAAGAACCCAATAAAATGTCTGGGAATTAAGGATGAATTTATGGAGCACGGAACCATCACAGAACTCCATCAAAAACTAGGCATTGATTTTAATGGCTTAAAAGATCATATCGAGTCCGGCATTAATCTTCATCATTAATAACCATGTCAGGCTTGCCATTAGTATCGAATGCTTGTACATTATTTTGAGGTTGAGGACTTTTACTTTTAGAGATGTCATCGATCACCAATAAAAAAGCTA
>JAGXIE010000132.1 GCA_024635765.1 Flavobacteriaceae bacterium
ACTGTCTTTATTGTCGAGAATATTGCCTACGGCGCATTGCTGGCAGCATTCTGGATGAAGTTGATCATTATGGAATGCGTTGTATAATTTTGTTATGGCTTGATCTAAACGGGTCGGCATGGCTTTATTTTTTCTTTCTAAGATACAAAATTCTGGATTTTTAAATATTAATAAAAATTTAAAATGATTAACCTTCCTAAAGATTGGAAAACTTTAAAGCTATCAATTTTTCAAAAGTTACCATTATTGTTTTTTAGAAAGCCTTAGGATTTCTCTAATATTTTTTTCAATTCTACCGTCATTTATTTCATTTAAAATATTCTTTAAAAGAAATGCCCTTCTTTCGGTTAGATTTCTGAACTTTTGAGATAATAATAAGTCAAAATTAGTAGGATTTGCGAAATTTGTAAAATCACCATTGTCAATAATATATGGCTCTATTTGATTGATCCAAAATTGTGAAGCTCTATTTTCTTCTTCTTTATAATCTTCTAAATTATCATTCCAAGAAATTAAATAATTTCTCAATGTGTCGTTTTTCAAGAATTGTTAGTCGCCAGAACTTATTAAAGAATTTACTACGCCATTAGATGGATTATAAGTGCCACCATCAAATGCAATGAAATAATAGTTGAGAATAGCACTCTTCGACACTTTGTCGTTGGGATTGTTGATAAATTTTTGAAGCTCTGTACAGGCCTTTTGGGCGTTCGTATGGTTTTCTTTTAGCGACAGAAGTTCTTCTAGGTTATATGTAAAATCTCTATTTATTTCTTTTAGTAAATTAACTTCCTTGATTCTTTCCTTTCTTGCTTCATTCCAATTGTTAATTTGTAGTGCAATTAAAATTCCAATAACAACAAGGATAATTTCGCCAATGGCATATTTTAAATATTTTGAGGTTTTGTTTACCATGATGAGGTTTTGCCTAATATGTCTAAAGAATTTTATCATTTTAAGATTTTAATTCTGCATCTATACGTTCTATTAATTCTCTGATATTGTCAATGGTGTCTCTATAACGAATCAATTTATAATCTCTGAAAGACTGCGTTTGTTCCAATAACATTTGAAATTTAGCGTCCTTTTTAAGGGCTTCAAAATTTAGTGGAACATACCCAATTGTGTTATTTTTTGTTGGCCCTTATTAACAGATACAACTGGATATTCTCGTAATTCACCAGGATAAATAATGCCACTAATAGTATCACCAGCGAATGAATGATTGAAAACTAATGAATAGTCTTTGTTTGGCTTGAAATTATTTTGATAATAATCCTTAAAGTATTCTGAAATATCTGGTTTAAATGAATTACCACGACTTATTCTAGGAAACATTGACTCATAAATGTGTTGTGTTAAATGCCTTATGGTATCATTGCCAATAATATCAAGTCCTTCATCTTTAATTTTGTCATAAACCGCAGCTTTAGGATATATGTATTCATCATAATTTATCAAATAAAAATCAAAACACATGCTTCCTTCGTAAGGAGCGTCTTTTTCTATATAATCCAAAATTTTATAATGACTGTCTTCACCTAATTTTAAAGCATCAAAATCAAATATTAAATCGTCATAAATAATTAATAATTCTTTCTTTAATTGTTTTAGTAAAACTATCTCAAGGTTCGAACGGCTTCTGCCTTCATTCCAATTGTTAATTTGTACAGCAATTAAAATTCCAATGACTACAAGTACGACTTCACCGATAGCGTATTTGAAATATCTACTTGTTTTACCTTCATTTAGGAGGTTTCGGCGAATATTTCTAAATAATTTAATCATATAAATTGTTTAGTTATGTTGTGCTTTTTTAATGTCATCAAGCATACGTTGGCACAACTTGCGCTGTTCTACAATGGTTGACATTCCTACTTTAATTCCTGACATATAATACCGCAGTTCTTCTAGTAATTGAGTGTTTTGCACTAGTTTGTCAAGTTCATTTTTGCTGACTTTTTCATTGATATAAGGGTCACATGCTTTAAGGATTTGTGAATCATTTTTTGTAGCGTGACAGTTTTCCCACATATAGTTTTGAATTTTTGTTGGGATGAGTCCACGTACCATTTTACGGTATGGTGGTTTGATGCCTACAGTATGATTATATCGGTCTAAACCACCACCATGATAATATGATAGATTATTTCTCAAATCGATACTTTGAATCAGAGATAGCTCGCCAGAACTTTTTAACTCGTCGTATGTAGAGGAGGTAGGTATCAATGGCCAAATTTGACTAGCCTGAAAAAAGGAAACAAGGACTTCCCAATTGCTTTTGGATTTTATAGTATCTCCTTCTGCATATGAAAGTGCTAAATTGCCATAATCAAAGACTTTTTTATAAAATTCAATATTCAAGTCAAGTTGTTTTATATCTGACGATAGATTTTCTTGAAGACGTTCTAAATAAACCTGTTCTTTTTTTTGTTCTTTTCGGTTCTCATTCCAATTGTTTACTTGAAGCGCAAGTAGAATGCCTATCATGACCAGTACAATCTCACCGATAGCGTATTTTAAATATTTGGATGTTTTACCTTCCATAAGCAGCGATTTTCGTATGTTTCGGAAGATTTTAATCATTACTCAATGTCTTTAACTCTATCTCTATCTCATTGATTAGATTTTTAATTTCACCTAAAAGCTCATTTAGCTTTGAAATAACTGAATCTGTTAAATCTAGTTTTATTGCCATGGCGTTTAAAAATTCTGATTTGTTAATTAACGTTTCATAATCATTTTCTGGTCCATAATCTAGGTCGTATTTTTGTGGTGAGGCGCCATAAACGAGTTTTCTGAAATTTGATATTTTTAAAGACATTGCATCAATGGAAAGTTGCTGTACGGTTAACCTATCTTTTATAATGTCATCAACCGCTTGTAGGCGCAAATCGAGGCTAGTGATTCGTTTTCTAATGTTTTCATTACTAATGACTGCAGAATTTCCAGAATTTTGAATTTCGGTAATAGCCCCAATAATAATTGTGTTTTCTCCGACTCCCCATAAATATCTATAAAACAAAGAATCAATTTTAGGGTTTTTGAGTATGTGTAATCTGTTCTCATCTTTGCCCAGAAGGTATTCATAGGATTTTAAATTTTTCAGTTCATTTGCAGTCTGTGTTTCGCAAACCAATTTTACATTTTTTAAATCCTGAAGTAAAAGCATTAGTATTTTAGTTTCTTCGGCTTTTAATTTCCTAGATTCATTCCAGTTATTTATACTCAAAGCAAGAAGTATCCCAATGACAACAAGGGCAATTTCTCCAATGGCATATTTAAAATAGCGACTGGTTTTACCTTCATTCAAAAGATTTTGACGAATTTTCCGAAAGAAATTTATCATGGTCTAAGAATCTGAACCCAGCTTCCCATCGCCATCGATGTCTATCTCGACATGTTTCTCGAGTGCTTCAAGTGTTTTGCGAAGTAAGATTTTAGTAGCATCCAGTTCAGTTTCTAAATGTAATACGCGATCTTCGAGACTGTCGGCCTGTTTTTGTTGTTTTTTTAATTCGTCTTCCTGTAATAAATCCCAAAATATTCCCATGGTTTCTTGTGGTTGGTTAATGATTGATATAAATGTGAATAGGATTAGGGTCCTAATATGTTAATAAAGAATGTTATCAAAAATGCGGTCAAGATTGCGCTCCATCATTTTGAAATCGCAATCAGCAAAGAAAATCTCATACATTTCTCTGCGTAGTTGCGCCATTTCGATGTTTGTATAGTCATGTAGATGGATGTTATCATCCACTTTTTCGAGTCGCTCGTCTTCGGTATCTGCCTGAAATTCTTCATTTATCTTTTGAAAAGTTTCTGCGGAAACCTTTCTTTTGATGAGGTCAATTTCTTCTTCAGTTTCTTCAGAATCTGCATTGGCGCAAAGCAGTAATATATAAATATGAAATTCTTCTTTGGTCCATTTGTCTGATTTGGAGTTCATAGATTTTGTATTTTTTATGGGTTATTGAATTTGTATTGGTTTAGTAATATAGAAATGGTTTCACTTTTGTAATCAAACAGAATCGTTAGTTTAAAACAAAGAGGATTGCTCACTGGTCTTAATATTTTAAGCAGAGGAAAGTAAAAACAGTAGATTTGTCGGTCTTTCTAACAATCAATCAACAAGTTAAATCAGTTGTTTTTGAAAGTCAATTCTTAAAATTAAGCAATTTTATTTAATGAATACATTAATTATTGACAAAGCGTGTTGATTTAGAATAAGATTTTTTTCTACATTTGTAATAATCCTTAGTCTGATTTAGTCCATCATATAGCTGGATAGTAAAATTCAATGTTAGTCATCCTTAAATTATTCAGTCTGTACAGAGTGGGAATCTTTTTCTCATTTTGTATTTTTGCACCATGAGCAAAGCACTTACAGAACAAGAACTACACAACCTCGCAATGAATGAGGTTGGGAAGGATTTGGAGAAGCGTGGATTTGAGTTTATCGCCATTAATAGCAAGCTCAAAAAACACCCTCAATTTGTATGCATAGATAAAAATAAACAATACTTTTTTGTAATTGTAAGAGCGGTCATATTACCTGAAAATCCCAATAATTATGATGTGATTTGGATGGAAAGCTTCAAAAAACATGCTCGAGACCAAGAGGCAAAAGTGTTATATGCTGGTGTAGGGTTGGGTAATCCACATGGTGAAAGTTTACCAATTTTTTTGAATGAAGAGTATTTAATGGAATACAATGGTCTACAAGTGATTGAAACAAATTTGAATTAAGAACCAAGAACCTAGATGAAAGTGTCAAGAAATATGAAGAATTATTTAATTGAACGTTGCCGAAATCTTTTTGTTTTCTTCTTTATAATTCTAGTATTCTCCTGCAAACAAGAACCAGAAAACACAAAACTGACAGGTGATGTTTTTGGAACCACTTATGCTGTTCAATATTTTTCTGATGAAGAACATGATTTTCAAAAGCAGTTCGACAGCTTATTTTATATCATCAACAAATCAATGTCTACTTATCAAGCTAATTCTGACATTTCTAAAATCAACAGAAATGAAGACGTACGGGTTGATGAACATTTTGAGAAGGTATTTAATAAATCAAAGGAAATTTACGGATATACCGAAGGTGCGTTTGACCCGACGATAGGTATTATGGTCAATGCATGGGATTTTGGGCCGGAAGGCAGGATAAAGAACCTTGACAGCTTGAAAATCGACAGCCTGATGCAGTCTGTTGGACTGAACAGGGTGGGCTTGAAGGAGGATAAAATAATCAAAGTGCCTAATGCCTTTTTAGATTTTAATGCGATCGCAAAAGGTTATGGCGTGGATGTTATTGCGGAATTTTTGGAAGGCAAAAAGATCGAGAATTACATTGTTGAGATTGGAGGCGAAATTCGATGCAAAGGTATTAATCTAGAAAAGGGGCAACCATGGAAAGTTGGTGTAGAGATGCCACATTTTGATGGTACACAATCAATTATAAAAGCGATTAGTTTACACAACGAATCTATGGCAACATCTGGAACGTATCGAAAATTTAAAACTGATGATCAAGGTAATCGCTATTCTCATATTATAAATGCAAAAACGGGTTATCCGAGTAAAACGAACTTATTGAGCATTTCTGTAATAGCACAAGATTGTATGACTGCTGATGGTTATGCCACTGCCTTTAAAGCGATGGGAATAGAAAAGATAACAGAATTTTTAAAAATACATCCAGAGCTTAAAGTCTTCTTGATTTTTGAAAATGGGAAAGGCGAATTGGAAACCATGTCATTTAATGGTTTTCCAGATAATTAATTTATTTTGTGAACAACAGGAATAATTTCACCTTTGGCCAGACAAAATCTTGTGACCTCCGAGTCGGATAATTTTGAGGTATAATCCACTTCTTCAACCTTAAAACCGACGCTTCGTAATTTATCAAAATAATCGCGGCCATAAATTCGAACATGATCATATTGCCCAAAAATTTTTGAACGTTCGCTTTTATCTGTGATTGAATTGTCTTCAAAAGTTTTTTCTCTCGACAAATCCTGTGGAATCTGAAAAACACCCATACCTCCAACGTTCATGACGCGATAGAGTTCTGTCATCGCTTTCGTATCGTCAGGAATATGCTCTAATACATGGTTACATAGAATAATATCGAACTCATTATCATCAAATGGGAGGTTACAAATGTCAGCTTTCACATCCGCTAACGGTGAATTCAAATCGGTCGTTACATAATCGAGGTGTTTCAGCTTTCGAAAACGTTTATAAAATGCCTGTTCGGGTGCAAAATGCAGAACTTTTTTTGGAGTGGAAAAGAAATCGGTTTCATTCTGTAAATACAACCAAAGTAAGCGATGACGTTCTAAAGATAGTGTTGAAGGTGATAGCACATTGTTTCTCTGATTTCCATATCCATAAGGTAAAAACGATTTAAAACTTTTGCCATCAATGGGGTCAGTGAACTTATTTCCTTTTAAAGCGAATGCAAGAATTGGTCGAACAACATAACTTAACCTGATGAGAATTGGCCTTGGAACACTGTTTAATATGAATTTGAAGATTTTTTTCATTAACAATTTAAAGCACCAAAGCCCTTTGACGAAACACATCTTCCTCATTTGATGTAATTCCTAAAGCGTCGTACACATATGCAAATGTCGATAGAATTTCGGGTTTTCCATCAAGAATGGCAACATCATGTTCAAAATGCGCACTTGGTTTTCCATCTAATGTGACGATGGTCCATCCATCAGCAAGCTGTTTCACTTTATGAGTTCCTAAATTGATCATAGGCTCAATCGCAACGACCATGCCTTCAATAAATTTTTTACCGCGACCTCGTTTACCATAATTTGGCATTTCTGGATCTTCGTGCATTTTTTTACCTAATCCATGACCTACTAATTCTCTCACGACGCCATAGCCTTCAGCTTCGCAGTAATTCTGAATGGCAAAACCCACATCACCAACTCTATTACCAATCTTTAATTCTCGAATGCCAACATAGAGAGAT
>JAGXIE010000133.1 GCA_024635765.1 Flavobacteriaceae bacterium
CCTAGCGTCATATTTGAAAAAGAAAGTACAAACTCAAAATCTTCGGTAAAATTTGACGCAACTTGGGCTATGATCCATACCAAAAGAAGTCCAACCAGTCCTCCAATAATCGCGAGAATTACTGCTTCGAACAAAAACTGAAACAATATAAATCTGTTTTTCGCTCCCAAAGCTTTTTGTATTCCAATCAAATTGGTTCGTTCCTTGACGCTTACAAACATAATATTAGCAATACCAAATCCGCCAACAAGCAGGGAAAAGCCACTAATAATCCATCCCATCAAATTCATGCTGCTAATTATTCCATCTATGGCATCAGTAAGACCGGAAAGAACATTTACAAAGAAATTATTAATATCGCCATCTTTGATACCTCGTTTGTTTCGTAATTTTTGCTCAATATCAGCCTTGAAACCGGCCATATCGATGCCTTTTTTAGGTTTAATAATGATTACATGTGTCATAAGCTCATTATTATCTCCAAATCTATTTCTTAAAAAATTCGCAGGGAGAAACACTGAAATATCATTACTATCACCCAATAATCCAGAACCTTCCTTTTTAACCACTCCAATAACCGTCAATTTCTGACCATACATTCTAACTTTCTTACCTAAAGGTTCAGCTTCACCGAAGAGTGAAGTGGCAATACCATCACCAATAACAATTACAGGAGATCCGGAATTAGATTCGGATTCATTATAAAATCGACCCTTTGAAAATTTTAGAACCTGAATATCACTAAACTCTTGTGAGACCGAAACTGTGTTGACATTGCTAACAGACTCACCCTCATACCTGATTGTTTCGGGCTGAACAAAAAGTTGATATGCTACATGTTCAGCATCTGGTAAATTAGATTGTAAATACTTATATTCATCGTAAGACACTTCAGGAAAATTCATTCGTATCCATCTTGGGACTTGGGTTGGTGCAAAGGAAAACCTTGCGAGATACATTGTATTTTTATCTAAACCTGCGAGCTGATCCTTTATATTTTTATCTAATGAATCTACAGCAGCCAGAACTGCTATTATAGAAAAGATTCCTACTGTAACGCCCAATAAAGATAAAAACGTTCGAAGTTTATTATTAGTTAACGCATTAATGGCAAACGCAAAACTCTCTTTAAATAAGCGGAAATAAATTAACATGAATTTTAGATGGTTAAATCGAATTTAAAGATAGTGTCTTTTTTTTACAATTTTTATCACATTCCAGTACGAATTGCCTCAACAGGATCTAGTCGTGATGCAGAAATTGCAGGAATCACTCCAGAAACCAGACCAATAATTGTGGACAGAATAAAGCCCAAGAACATATTGCCAAGAGATAGCACAAATTGAAAATCCACAGTGAAATTGGAAGCAATCAGTGAAACTATCCAAACCAATCCTAATCCAACCAATCCTCCAATAACAGCCAATATAACTGCTTCAAACAGGAATTGGAATAGAATAAATCGATTTTTAGCGCCCAATGATTTTTGGATTCCAATTAAATTGGTACGTTCTTTAACACTGACAAACATGATATTGGCAATACCAAAACCGCCCACCAATAAGGAAAACCCACTGATAATCCATCCCATGATATTCATCGTACCAATTACACTATCAATGGCATCCTTGAATCCAGACATCTTGTTGACAAAAAAATCGTCAGGCTCACCTGCTTTCAATCCACGATAAATTCTAAATTTTTGCTTCATAACACTTTCAAACGCTCCCAAATCAACGCCATTTTCTGGTTTTATAATAACAGCTCCTGGAATTCCGTCAGCACCACCACTTTTAAAACGACGTACAAAATTCGCAGGCACATAAGCTTCGTCGTCTGGGGAATCGAAAAGGCTTGCGCCGAATTTTTTCAAGACTCCTATAACCGTGAGTTTTCTTCCATATACTCTAATTTCCTTACCAATAGGATTCATGGTACCAAATAAATTTTCTGCAACAGAATAGCCTAACACAATCACAGGCGATCCTGTTACTGATTCTGATTCAGTATAGAATCGTCCTTGGCCAATTTTCAGGTCTTCAATTTCATAAATTTCCTGTGATACCGGAGTAACCGAAACACCAGATATGGTTTCAGCCCCATACTTTAAAGTTTCTGGCGTGTCAAACATAACATATGATACAGCTTCAATATTAGGCACATTGCGCTTAATAAACTCATAATCGTCATATTCTGTTTGAGGAAAATTATCACGTTGCCAGCGAGGCACCTCTGTCGGTCCAAATGAATATTTAGTTAGATACATGGTGTTTTTATCCAACCCTGATAGATTTTCTTTAATATTTCGATCTAAAGAATCAACGGCAGCCAAAACTGCAATAATCGAAAAAATCCCAATCGTCACGCCCAACAAAGAAAGGAACGTCCGAAGTTTATTGTTTGTCAATGCACTGATTGCAAATGAAAAACTCTCTTTAAATAAGCGTAAATAAAGTAACATGTATTGAGACTGTGTATAACCAATTTAAAGATAGGACGTAATTAACATTTCATTGTTACAAAAAACTTAATAAACTCATGTCTGTTGGGTTAATTTTTCTATAGGAATATGTACTTTTGTACTTTAAAATCACACAACTATATAATGAGCAATAACAAATCGATTAAATCGGCCTTAATTTCAGTTTTTAGCAAAGATGGATTAGAGCCGATCGTTAGGCAATTGGATTCACTTGGAATAAAAATCTATTCAACAGGTGGTACGGAAACTTTTATAAAAAATCTTGGAATCGATGTTATTCCTGTTGAAGAGGTCACTTCCTACCCTTCAATTTTAGGTGGTAGAGTAAAAACATTACATCCAAAAGTTTTCGGTGGCATCCTCAATCGTCAACATAATGAAAGTGATGTGGCTGAATTGGAAGAATATGAAATTCCACAGCTAGATTTGGTCATTGTTGATTTGTATCCTTTTGAAAAAACGGTTGCTTCTGGAGCAAGCAATTCTGATATCATTGAAAAAATAGATATTGGAGGTATTTCGCTGATTCGTGCAGCAGCAAAAAATTATGCAGATGTAATTTGTGTGTCTTCAGTAGTTGATTATTCTGAATTTTTAGAGCTTTTAAAGTCTCAAAATGGAGATACGTCAGAAGCTGACAGAAAACGTTTCGCTGCAAAAGCATTCAATGTGTCATCACATTATGATACGGCGATTTTCAACTATTTCAATAAAAACCATGAAGAAGCTGTTTTAAAAATAAGTGAGACTAATGGACAGGTATTGAGATATGGTGAAAATCCACATCAAAAAGGGTTTTTCTTTGGAGATTTTAATGCCATGTTCACAAAATTACATGGTAAGGAATTGAGTTATAACAATCTTTTAGATGTGGATGCAGCGGTTAATTTGATGAATGAATTCAAGAATGACGCACCTACCTTCGCTATCCTAAAGCACAACAACGCATGTGGAATTGCACAACGTGAATCCATTCATGAAGCTTATGTAGATGCGCTCGCTGCAGATCCTGTATCTGCATTCGGAGGAATTTTGATTAGCAACACTGAAATTGACAAACCAACAGCCGAAGAAATACATAATTTATTTTGCGAGGTGGTCATCGCTCCTTCCTATTCATCGGAAGCTTTGGAAATTTTAAAAGGTAAAAAGAATCGTATTTTATTGATTCAGAATGATGTTGAATTACCACAAACCTCTGTAAGAAGTTGCTTGAATGGCATGTTGGTTCAAGATAAAGATTCCGTTACTGATTCAATAGATCAATTATCCTATGCCACTGGCAATAAACCAACCAAAAAAGAGTTAGAAGATTTAATATTTGCTTCCAAAATTTGTAAGCATACCAAATCGAACACTATAGTTTTAGCAAAAAACAAACAACTTTGTGCTAGCGGAACCGGACAAACCAGCCGTGTTGACGCGCTTAATCAGGCAATTCATAAAGCACTATCATTTAAGTTTGACTTAAAAGGGTCAGTGATGGCAAGTGATGCATTTTTTCCATTTCCAGATTGTGTGGAGATTGCTGATAAAGCTGGAGTCACTGCCGTCATACAACCTGGAGGCTCCATCAAAGACGAATTGAGTGTCGATTATTGTAATAAAAATGGAGTGTCGATGGTATTTACTGGGACACGTCATTTTAAACATTAAAAGCACAAGAAAGTAGATGGTTCATGATGAAAAAATTATATTTTTCAGATATAATAATTTCAACATATAGTCGACTATAATTTAAAATTTAACGTATATTATTAAATCCTTAATATTTAGTAAGTTTTATTACATTTACATCAGTAATCAAAAACTAGTATCAACTTTTTCAATTAACAGACGCCAATGGGATTTTTTGATTTCTTGACAGAAGAAATAGCAATCGATTTAGGAACCGCAAACACATTAATTATCCATAACGATAAGGTAGTAGTGGATAGTCCCTCCATAGTTGCCAGAGACCGTATAACGGGAAAAATAATTGCAGTTGGCAAGGAAGCCAGCATGATGCAAGGAAAAACGCATGAAAACATAAAAACAATACGGCCATTGAAGGATGGTGTCATTGCAGATTTTGATGCTTCAGAACAAATGATAAATTTGTTCATCAAAAATATTCCGGCGCTCAAAAAGAAATTATTTAATCCAGCACTTCGGATGGTTGTTTGTATTCCATCTGGTATTACAGAAGTTGAAATGCGGGCTGTAAGAGAATCTTGTGAACGTGTCAACGGTAAAGAGGTTTATTTGATACATGAACCAATGGCTGCGGCTATCGGTATTGGTATCGATATCATGCAACCTAAAGGCAATATGATTGTAGATATCGGTGGTGGTACAACAGAAATTGCAGTAATTGCTCTCGGAGGAATCGTTTGTGACAAATCAGTAAAAGTTGCTGGTGACGTCTTTACAAATGATATTATTTATTATATGCGCACACAGCATAACTTATATGTTGGAGAACGTACCGCTGAAAAAATTAAAATACAAATTGGTGCAGCTACCGAAGATTTAGATTTACCACCAGAAGAAATGAGCGTTCAAGGACGTGACCTTCTAACTGGAAAACCTAAACAGGTCCAAATATCATTCAGAGAAATAGCTAAAGCACTTGATAAATCTATTTTACGAATTGAAGATTCTGTCATGGAAACACTATCACAAACACCACCAGAATTAGCAGCGGACATTTACAATACTGGTATTTATCTGGCAGGTGGTGGTTCTATGCTTCGTGGTTTAGACAAGCGTCTATCACAAAAAACCGATTTGCCAGTCTACATTGCTGAAGATCCCTTAAGGGCTGTAGTAAGAGGAACAGGAATAGTGCTCAAAAACCTTACTAAATTTAAGAGCATCCTGATAAAATAGTAAATAACAATGCAACAAATCATCAATTTTGTTATTCGAAACAAAACATTCCTTTTGTTTTTGTTGTTGTTTGGATTATCTCTATTTTTTACAATTCAATCGCATTCTTACCATAAAAGTAAGATTGTCAATTCAGCCAATTTTTTTACAGGAGGATTCTATAAAATGACCAATGGAATAGGCCAGTATCTAAATTTAAAAGAAGAAAATCAAGCCCTCATTGAGGAAAACAGAAAATTGAGAACTATCGTTTTCAACTTGGATCTTGACACCCTTCGCGTTTCAAAAATTGATAGCACTTTATTAGGTGATCATTATCGCTTTACAAGTGCTGATGTTTTTAAAAACAGTTATAATCTCACCAATAATTACCTGACCATCAATAAAGGTAAGAATGATAACATTCAACAAGATTTTGGGGTTATTACTTCCAAAGGCATAGTTGGCATTGTTGAAAACACTTCTAATAATTATGCCACTGTACTTTCAGTATTAAGTAAAAAAAACAGAATAAATGCCCAGCTCAAAAAAACCAATCATATTGGCTCATTAGTCTGGAATGGGAAATCAGAAGAGTTTGTTCAGTTGATTGATATTTCGAAATTTGCTCCTGTCGCCATTGGAGACACCATCATGACAGGTGGTCAATCGGCAATTTTTCCAAAAGGAATTCTAATCGGAAAAGTAGAAGATTTCTCTATAGATATAGGTGGTGATACATACACCATTAATGTTCACCTTTTTAACGACATGACTAATATCGGCCATGTATATCTTATTGAAAATCTTAACGCAAGGGAAATAAAATCATTACAAAACCAAAGCAATGAATAGTGTTACATTTTACAATATCATTCGCTTCGTCATATTAATCTTGTTTCAGGGATTAGTATTGAACCATATTAATTTTTTAGGATACATCAATCCCTATCCCTATATTTTATTTATCGCACTTTTCCCAATCAACAATAATAGAACCCTATTTATTTTCTTAAGTTTTTTGCTGGGATTAGGTGTTGATTTTTTCACGGATACCGGAGGAATACATGCCGCTGCATGCGTTACGATTGCCTACATTCGCCCTCCTATATTAAAGTTTTCATTCGGTACAATTTATGATAATCAAACTATAAAATTCAATCAAATCGAACTTGGAAGTCGAATTGTCTATTTCAGTATTATCGCAGCCATTCATCATTTGATACTTTTTTCTTTAGAAGTTTTTAACACTTCTGATATCATATTAATCTTGAAAAAGACGTTATTCTCAAGTATTTTTACTATCATACTGTGTACACTTTTAAGTATTCTATTCAGCCCTAAGCGAAAATGAGAAAGCTATTACTTTTTTCAATTATTACGACCGTTGGACTTATATTTATTGCTCGTCTTTTTTACTTGCAAATTTATAAACCAGATGTTTACAATTTATATGAAGATAACGCAATTCGTAAGGTATACGACTATCCTAAACGTGGTTATATTTACGATAGACATGGAGCGCTTCTGGTCGCCAATCAGCCTTCTTATGACGTCATGGTCATTCCAAGAGAAGTTAAGCCCTTAGACACTCTGGAATTCTGCTCACTGCTTAAAATTACAAAGCAAGATTTTTTGAACATTTATAACAAAGCTTATACCTATTCTCCACGGCTACCGTCTGTATTTATTCCACAATTATCGCGAAATGACTTCGCAATGCTCCAAGAGAAGATTCGGAAGTTTGAAGGCTTTTATATTCAAAAACGGTCTTTAAGGGATTACCAACGCTCGATTGGCGCCAACGTACTAGGAGATATTGGAGAAGTCAATGATTACTTGATTCAGAAATACCCTTATTATAAGATGGGTGACCTAATCGGTAAACAAGGAGTAGAACAGACGTATGAGGAGGTTTTAAGAGGTGTGAAAGGCATTAAATTCATACAAAAAGACCGATTTAATCGCGACATCGGACTTTATAAAGAAGGCATTTACGACACTTTACCTCAATCTGGTCGTGATATTACCATAACCATTGATGCGACACTTCAAGAGTACGGAGAACTGCTAATGAAACATAAGCGTGGCGGTATTGTTGCCATAGAACCAGCAACCGGTGAAATTCTTGCCATGATTTCTGCTCCTACCTATGATCCTAATTTATTGGTCGGAAGACAACGGTCAGTAAATTTTACAAAACTCTACAATGACACCATTGCAAAACCATTATATGATAGAGGACTTCAAGCAATGTATCCTCCTGGTTCACCTTTCAAAATTATAAATGCACTTATAGGTCTTCAAGAAGGCGTGGTGACAACTGAAGATAGATTTAGTTGCAATCATGGTTATAGTTATGGTGGTAGAAAAATGGGATGTCACAGCCATCCTAGCCCTTTGGCAATGAATGGAGGTATTTATAATTCTTGCAATGCCTATTTTGCAAATGTGTATCGTAGAATTATAGACAAGACTAAAGATCCAGGACGAGGAATGGATATATGGAGTGACCACGTCAAAAGTTTTGGTTTGGGGAATTATCTCAACAATGATTTATCAGTGGGGCAACCTGGAAAGATTCCTAATAGCGCTACTTATGACCGGCTTTATGGTGACAACCGATGGGGTAGCACGTATAATTTATCAAATGCTATAGGACAAGGTGAAGTTTTAACCACTCCTATTCAGTTGGCTAATATGGCAGCTATCATTGGCAATCGTGGTTATTATTATACTCCTCACATTATCAAGAAAATACAAGGCGGGGAAATCGATTCAACATTTACAACGAGAATCAATACCACAATTGATAAAAAACATTTTGAACCAATTGTTCAGGGAATGTTTGATGTTTATAACCACGGAACAGCAGCCATGGTTCAAATTCCTGGCATCGAAATTTGTGGCAAAACTGGAACAGCTGAAAACTTTATCAAAATTGATGGCGTCAAAACACAATTGACTGACCACTCAATTTTTGTTGCTTTTGCACCAAAAGATAATCCAACCATTGCAATAGCCGTGTTTGTTGAAAATGGTTATTGGGGAAGTCGCTTTGCTGGACGTATTGCTAGCTTAATGATTGAAAAATATGTAAAGGGTGAAATTACAAGAACCGATATGGAAACTTGGATATTAACTCATGGCTTAGAAAGTGAGTATGCTAAACCTCATTCCGGACAGCCATTTACAATTAACAAAGGTGCTACTATTGATATTATACCTTTAGAGAAGGAAAATAAGGATTATGAAATAAAAACTACCAATAATCTAGGTTTGAAACCTGAATCTACTGAAGAATTATGATGATGATGCAACGTGAGCCAAGAGGTTTTAGATTAGATTGGATTACCATCGTTTTGTTTCTGCTTTTAGTAGGTTTTGGGTGGATAAATATTCTTTCGGCATCACATCAAGGTGAAGTTACCAACTACTTTGACATGGAGCAACCTTTTGGAAAACAGGCACTTTTCATTATTTTAACCATCGGCCTAATTATTCTCACACTAGCGATTGAAGCTAAATTTTATGAACGGTTTGCTAGTATCATCTATTTTGTTTCACTACTATCCTTGGTTGGCCTATTCATATTTGGCAAAACTGTAAATGGAGCAACCTCTTGGTACGCCATAGGTGGCATGACCTTGCAGCCCAGTGAGTTTGCTAAATTTGCCACCTCACTTGCTGTCGCTAAATATATTAGCGATTTACAAACGAATATTACAACACTCAAAGATCAATTAAAAACGATAGCTATTATTGTTATTCCTGCTATTTTGATATTACTACAAAATGATGCCGGGAGTACAGTGGTATATGCAGCATTCTTTTTTGTTTTTTATAGAGAAGGATTGCAACGAATATATCTTATTATCGGAGTAGTTATTATCTTATTGTCTGTTTTTGCACTTAAATTTGGAATTGTATTTACTTCCATATTGGCTGCCGCTGTGGTTTTTGGAATGCACTTTTTTGGAAAACGAAAACGTCCAATGTTAATTGAAACCATTAGTGTATTATTATTATGTATTGGGTTTGCATTTGGAGTTAAGTATTTTTACGAGGACATCTTGAAGGAACACCAACAAGACCGAATTAGTTTATGGTTACGATTGGAAAGCGACCCAGAGAAGCTCCGAGAAATGAAACAAACCATCCTTTATAACCTCAACGAATCTGAAAAAGCCATTAGTTCTGGTGGCTTAAGCGGAAAAGGATTTTTAGAGGGCACACGTACCACAGGAAAATTTGTCCCAGAACAACATACTGACTACATCTTTAGTACAGTAGGCGAAGAATGGGGGTTTCTAGGAAGTGCTTTGGTCGTAATATTGTTTGTTGCTTTATTGACAAGAGTCTTATATTTGGCAGAATTACAAAAATCGCAATTTAGTAGAGTATATGGCTATTGTGTGGCTTCAATTTTATTCGTTCACTTTATGATCAATATCGGGATGGTCATGGGATTGGTCCCTACCATCGGTATCCCTCTACCCTTCTTTAGCTATGGAGGCTCTGGACTTTGGGGCTTTACGATTTTACTCTTTATTTTTGTAAAGTTGGATTCGAATCGATTGTATGATTGGTAATAAAAAAGGAGCAAAATTTTGCCCCTTATAATTTCCAATTATTAATTCAAACTCGCCAAACTAGCTTTTAATGTCTCGATTTTTGACAAGGCATCAGCTTCTTTGTTTCGTTCGTTTTGCAAAACTTGTTCTGGTGCATTATTGACAAAGCGTTCATTTGCTAACTTACTTTGAACCGATTTCAAGAACCCTTCGATGTATTTTAATTCGTCATTTATTTTCTTGATTTCTTCTTCAACATTGATATTTCCTGAAATGGGAATAAAATACTCGTTGGATTGAACCCTAAAACTTAATGCGCCTTCTACAGCATTTGAAACCGATTCCATTTTTGAAATATTCCCCAATTTCTTGATAACAGAATCAAACTTTTCAGAGAGATTTTCATTATTCAAAACAGACAATTCAATGGTTTCTCTAAAGGTAATATTCTTATCTTTTCGTATTGTCCTAATACCTGAAACTACTTCTTTAACCATTTCAAAATCTGATATCAAACGTTCATTGTAAGATTCAATTTTAGGGTATTTTGCAATAATCAAAGCTTCTTCCGGAGTACGTACTGTAATATAATGCCAGATTTCTTCCGTTAAAAAAGGCATGAATGGATGCAACAATTTTAAATTTTCTTCAAAAATATTATTTACTTCCATGTATGTCCTAGCATCAATTGGTTTTTGGTAGTCTGGTTTAATCAGTTCCAATAGCCAAGAACAAAAATCATCCCAAACCAATTTATAAATTCCCATCAAAGCATCAGATAATCTGTATTTGCTGTAATGATCTTCAATCTCTGTCAATGCTTGTTGAAATTTTGATTGATACCATTCAATAGCAACTTTAGATGCTTCGGGCTGTTCAATATCTGCTATATCCCAACCTTGAATAAGTCGGAAGGCATTCCAGATTTTATTGGCAAAGCCTTTTCCTTGATTACATAAGTCCTCATCAAACATCAAATCATTTCCTGCGGCAGAGCTCAACAATAAACCTACACGTACACCATCTGCTCCATATTCTTCAATCAACTTCAGCGCGTCTGGTGAATTACCCAATTGCTTTGACATTTTACGACGTTGTTTATCACGAACCAAACCAGTTAAATATACATTTTCAAAAGGCTTTTCACCTTTATATTCATACCCAGCAATAATCATACGCGCAACCCAGAAAAACAGGATATCAGGACCTGTCACCAAATCATTGGTTGGATAATAATATTCAATTTCTGGATTATTGGGATTTCGGATTCCATCAAAAACGCTAATCGGCCATAACCAGGACGAAAACCAAGTGTCAAGTGCGTCCTTATCTTGAATTAAGTCGTTAGCTGTAAGTTGTGGATTATTTGATTTTTGTTTTGCTAATTTTAAAGCCGTTTCGACAGATTCGGCAACTACAAAATCATCGGCTCCATCACCATAAAAATATGCAGGAATCTGTTGTCCCCAAAGTAACTGTCGCGAAATGTTCCAATCACGAATGTTCTCCATCCAATGTCGATACGTATTGTTGAAACGTTTTGGATACAACTTTACTTCCTCATCTTCTAACACCGCTTTGATCGCAGGCTTTACCAAATCTCCCATTTTCAAAAACCATTGGTCAGATAATCTTGGTTCTATAACTGCTTTTGTTCGTTCACTGGTTCCTACTTTATGGGTGTAATCTTCTGTTTTAACAAGAATTCCTAAAGCTTCCAACTCTTTAGCTACATCCATTCTTGCAGCTACCCTATCCTTTCCTTCATGATGTAACCCAAAACTGTTCAAGGTTCCATCTTCATTAAGAATATCAATAATCTCGAGATTATGTCGGTCACCAATGGCTTTGTCATTCACATCGTGTGCTGGAGTGATTTTTAAGCAACCAGTTCCAAATTCCATATCTACATAATCATCCGCAATAATTGGAACTGCGCGATTGCAAATTGGCACTAAAACTTTTTTACCTACCAAATCTTTAAATCGTTCATCTTCTGGATTTACACAAATCGCCGTATCACCCAAAATCGTTTCAGGACGTGTTGTAGCAATCGTTACAAAACCTTCTTCACCTTCAATTTTATAATTTACGTAATATAACTTATCCGTTCTCTCTACATGTATGACCTCTTCGTCCGATAAAGTTGTCTTCGCTTCAGGATCCCAATTAACCATTCTGTATCCTCTGTAAATCAACCCTTTATTGAACAAGTCCACAAAAACTTTAATGACAGACTCATTCATATCAACGTCCATTGTGAATTTCGTGCGATCCCAATCGCAAGAGCAGCCCAATTTTTTTAATTGCTCTAGAATCACACCACCGTATTCGTGGGTCCATTCCCAGGCATGTGCTAAAAATTCATCACGTGTCAAATCATTTTTATCAATTCCTTGAGCTTTCAGTTTGGCGACAACTTTAGCCTCTGTGGCGATCGATGCATGGTCAGTACCTGGAACCCAACAAGCATTTTTTCCTTGTAATCGAGCCCGACGAATCAAAACATCTTGTATGGTATTGTTCAGCATGTGACCCATGTGGAGCACACCTGTCACGTTGGGAGGGGGAATGACAATAGTATAAGGCTCTCTATTATCGGGTTCAGAATGAAAATAATTGTGTTTCATCCAGTAATCATACCATTTGCTTTCTACATCTGACGCTGAATATTTTGTTGGGATCTGCATATTTTGGTACTGTTTTTGTAATATGAATTGCAAAAGTACTTATATTCTTTTTTTTGTGAAATTATATAAGCGAATATTGCTGACAGATATTATATGTTTTATGCTGTTTAGTTGTATTACGTCTAATATATTTTGATGAATCGGAAAAAGTAAGTAGTTTTGAAAGCGAGATTAAAAAGTTAAATAGTTTTAGTAATATCTTTTAACGTGTTATTTTTGAACTGACTTTTTAACCTTTTAAGAAGAAAATAATAACAAAAAATAAAAAACGATGAAAAATTTAATTGTAATTTTATTTGTAGGCTTTATGAGTCTTGGTGTTTTTGCTCAAGAAAAAGTAGCAAAAATCGAATTTAAAACAGACACTATTGATTACGGAACAATTGAAAAAGGTGCTGACGGAGTTAGAGTATTTGAATTTACCAATACTGGTACCGCACCTCTTATAATTAGTGATGTAAAATCAACTTGCGGTTGTACAGTTCCTAAAAAACCAGAGGGTCCTATTATGCCTGGTCAGACTGGGGAGATTTCAGTCAAATATGATACTAACAGAGTAAATCCTATTAGAAAAACAATAACTGTGACCTCTAATGCTGAAACACCTACTGTAGCCTTGAAAATTAAAGGAGAAGTTATCGACCCATCTAAAACTAGCGTTTTAGAGAAAAAAGATAAAAGTGTAATGGAGCAATAAACAGTTCTGATAATTTTGAATGAAAAACCTTTCAATGAAGCTTCATTGAAAGGTTTTTTTTAGAACGGTTTTTCAAGATGGAAAGAATAACTAAGTTCAACACCATTTCTGTCCAACTTTATTCGTATTCTTTTTCCTTCTTCATCCGAAAAGATATCATTAATATCATGCATCTTTAAATTGGCAGTGTTTTTACTATTAACTTCTAGAATGATATCCCCAAGCATCAAACCAGCTCTTTCAGCGGGCGAACCTTTTCTTAGTTCAACAATTGTAAATGCTGGTTTAATTGTATATTTATAGGACGCCTGAAATACGACTCTATCTATTTCGTTACTATCACCATCTAATTTATGAAAAAAGTTGTCTTTAGATTCTTGTATTAATCGCATACCATCTTGTTCCAAAATGATTCCACTTTTATTGTATTGAAAGCGCGTATTGAAGTACTTATTTTTTTTGAGTGTTAATTTTGAATTAGGATAGTCGAAAATAATGTTGAATCGCTTCAATAATTCTCCAGAAATACTTCCACTTCTATCTTCAAATTTTCTAGCTGTACTAATCGACAAGGAGTCAGGAAAGGCTACATTGACATTTTCAAATTTAAAATCTTGCAGTGAAAACGATTTGATCTTCGAGCGTTTCCCATAGACACTGCCACTTAAACCCTTTCCCAAATAATCTTCAAAATATTTGTCATCAATAGGCATAATTCCTCTTTCCTCATCTTCAAACAGCCATAACGCATCGCTTCCACCAGAATCAATCAATAATTTAACAGGAATTTCTACAGAATCTATCTCTACCATCCCATCTAAATAAGGTTTATTTTGATTCAAGGTGAGATCAAAAGTTCTACACTTCTTACATTTTCTATATTTATAGGTTGATGGATTATGAAGCTTAATAAATTTTGAGGAGTAATTAATTTCAACAACAAAATCTCTGAAGACATCATACCCAATAATACCGTGAATAGGCACCCCAAGTCTTGGAGCAAAGTTAATGCCTTCATCAAAAACAACATACACTTCCTGATTCACATTGATAGCTTCGCCTATTTTTACAATATTGTGCTTTGATTTTAAAGCTTCTATAGAGCCTTCACTTCCCAATCCTCTTAAATAAACAGTACGGGCATTAGTGATTTGCAAAGAATCGGATAGATTAATTATATTGAATAGAATTGGCTTACTTACACCGGAGTCTAATAAAAAAGACAATTGGACGCCATTTACCTCAACTGGAATTACGATAAGATTATTGATGAGTTCAAACTTGATTTTATCTCTATCGGTATTCATTAAATTAAAACTCCCCTGTGCATAAGAAAGAACAGCAGAACACATCAATAAGATTAAAAAAGGAATTCTCTTTAACATTGAAAAAAAGTTAGATACCTAAAACAATTTACAATTCTTTACTCCAAGTTGATTTTTTAAGGTCAAATTTTAAAAAAACTTTAAGATAATTTTCGGTACTTTGCTACCTAAATAGTTAAGTCAATGCCAAAAATTTCAAAAAAAGGGCACTCCATGCCTGAATCACCAATAAGAAAATTAGTTCCTTATGCCGAAATGGCTTATAAACAAGGTAAAACAGTTTACCATTTAAACATTGGACAACCAGATATAAAAACACCTGAAGTGGCAATGGATGCCGTAAGGATTCACTCACTGGAAATTCTGGCCTATACGCGTTCAGAAGGTTCTGAAGAGTACAGAATAAAAATCGCTGATTATTACAAAAAAAATCATATCAATGTTAGCCATAGTGACATTATCGTCACAACTGGGGGAAGCGAAGCTTTGTTATTTGCTTTTGGAAGTATAATGGACACGGACGATGAAATTATTATTCCGGAACCTTTCTATGCCAATTACAATGGATTTTCCACTGCTTCCAATGTCAAGGTGGTCCCAGTGATTTCAAAAATTGAGGATAATTTTGCATTACCTCCTATTGAAGAATTCGAAAAACTAATAACTTCAAAAACTAAAGCAATTCTTATTTGTAATCCAGGTAATCCGACTGGTTACTTATATTCAAAAGAAGAGATAAAAAAATTGGCTTCGATTGTTAAAAAACATGATCTGTTCTTAATTGCTGATGAAGTGTATCGCGAATTTGTTTATGATGGTATTGAATTTTACTCCATCATGCAAGAAGAAGGTTTAGAAGACCATGCGATAATGATCGATTCTGTTTCGAAACGCTATAGTATGTGTGGTGCTCGAATCGGTTATTTGGTTTCAAGAAACAAGGAAGTCATCAAAACAGCTTTAAAATTTGCTCAAGCCCGTTTGAGCCCTCCAACTTTAGCGCAAATTGCTAGTGAAGCTGCCTTAAAAACACCACAAAGTTATTTTGATGAGGTGATAGATGAATATGTAAAACGACGTAATACTTTAATCACCGAACTAGAAAAAATCGATGGAATAAAGGTCGCAAAGCCCAATGGAGCTTTTTATTGTATTGCCGAATTACCTATTAAAAATGCAGATAGATTTGCACAATGGCTTTTAGAGGATTTTGAGGTGAACGGTGAAACTGTAATGGTCGCACCTGCCGCTGGATTCTACTCTACACCTGGAGTGGGTAACAATCAAATTAGAATTGCTTATGTTCTCAACGAAAACAGTTTGAAAAAGGCGGTTCACATATTAGGAGAAGCCTTAAAAGCTTATAAAGACTAAATGCACATCCAACAGAATTTATCTTTAAAAAACTATAACACCTTTGGCATAGATGCAAAGGCAAAATTCTTTGTTTCAATAAGTTCTATTGATGAATTGAAGCATGTACTGTCCTTAAAAGACTATCCAAAAAAGTTCATACTCGGCGGTGGCAGTAACATGCTTTTAACCAAGGATGTTGATGCTTTAGTTGTTCACATTGACCTAAAAGGCATTGAAATTATTGAAGAAATCGATGATCTTATCCATATCAAGGCCAATGCAGGTGAAAATTGGCACGAATTCGTTTTATGGTGTTTAAGCCATGATTATGGTGGTTTAGAGAATCTTTCGCTGATTCCGGGTAATGTTGGCAGTACTCCCATTCAAAATATTGGTGCCTATGGAGTAGAGCTGAAAGATGTTTTCGTATCGTGCGAGGCAATGAATATTGAAACATTCGAAGTAAGAACTTTTGATTTTGATGAATGTCAATTCGACTATAGAGAATCGATATTTAAACAAGATTTAAAAGGTAAATATATCATTACGAGTGTCACTTTTAAACTGACAAAAAAAAATCACAATCTCAACACGCACTATGGTGCAATTGAATCCGAATTGCAGAAAATGAGTGTTTCTCAACCAACTATACAAGATATTTCAAATGCAGTTATTACTATTCGGGAGAGCAAACTACCTGACCCAAAAAAAATCGGAAACAGTGGGAGTTTTTTTAAAAACCCTATTATATCGAATGAACAATTGGAATTGTTGAAACTTAATTTTCCCGACATGCCTAGTTATATCATTTCTGACACAGAAGTGAAAGTTCCGGCAGGTTGGCTTATTGAAAGAGCAGGATTTAAAGGAAAAACCTTGGGCGAATATGGTGTACATAAGCACCAAGCTCTGGTATTAGTTAATTATGGAGACGCTAAAGGACAAGATATTTATCAATTATCACTGCTTATCCAAAAAACAATTTACCGTATCTTTAATATCAACATTGAAACTGAAGTAAATATCATTTAAAAAAAAAGAGTCTCAATTAATTCTGAAACTCTTCAATTTATTTAGATTGTAATATTTGAAAAAACTATTTATCATTGCTTTTAAGAAAAAAGATTACATTCCACGATTTTGAAAAACAATATTCAATTTAAATACTGTTCTGTATTATTTATTATTTTTACCCGCTAAACTAATAGACGTTCAGAAACTATAATTGGATGTTTTTGAACAAAAAAAATAAACATTGAGCACTTCATTAGAACAAAATATCGTAAAACTCCTTGAAGATGGTGATAGAGCAGCAATTAATTTATTATATGAAAATTATTCAGACAGTCTTTATGGTGTCATCTTAAAAATTACAAGAAACGAAGAATTAGCGCAAGATGCACTTCAAGAAAGCTTCGTTAAAATTTGGAAAAATTCCAAAAAATATGACTCATCCAAAGCAAAATTATTCACATGGCTTTATCGTATTGCCAGAAATACTGCCATAGATAAATTACGTAGTTTTAATAATCGTTTTAATAAAGAAGTCCAAATTGATAAATCAGACGTATATATTTTACCGACTCAAAACTTAAATCAGGACGTCATTGATTTGAGAGAACATGTTGGAAGACTGGACGGTAAGTATCAAGTTGTGTTAAATGCCCTGTTTTTTGAGGGATTGACACAACAAGAAGCTAGTGATGAATTAGATATCCCTTTAGGTACTATAAAGTCTAGATTAAAAATTGGATTGCGAGAACTTAAAAAAGTTTACAATCCATAATACATCATGAAATGGAAAAAAAATTACAAACATTTATTAATTCTGGCCTAATAGACAAGTATATATTAGGCGACACTTCTATTGCAGAATCAATGGAAATTGAACATTATATTTCAGAATATGCTGAAATTAAAAACGAGTATAATCGTCTACAAGATAATCTAGAGATTATTGCAAAATCAAATTCGGTTGAGGCCCCAAAGCATGTGTTAGCATCTATTTTAGAGGACATTGAAGAAAAACCTGTTATTACTTTAAATTCTACAACAAACAGAACACCTTGGTATAGTATTGCTGCAAGTGTCGTAGCTGTTGCCTTTGCTCTATTGGCATTTTTACAGTACCAAAAAAACATGTCTTTGACTGAAGAAAACGATAAAGTAGTTGAGGAAATATATGATTTGAGAAGCGATATCAACCATTATAATTCAAAACTTGATAACGTGATGCTTCAATTTCAAAAACTGAACAATCCAGAAACTGAAAAATACGTTTTACGAGGTAATTCTAGAGCGAAAGACTTAAAAACTGTGGCATATATCAATCCCATTGATAAAACTTCAATGATTGACGTAGTGTCATTACCGAAATTGCCAGAGGAACAGCAATATGAAATCTGGGCGGAGTTACAAGATAGAATGGTAAGTTTAGGTATTCTCGATGTGAATAACAGAAATCTAAAGTCAATTCCATATATGGAAAATGCTTTAGGCTTGAGCATTACCATAGAAAATAAAAATGATGCTAAAAATAAGGCAAGTGCAGAAAATTCAGTTGCCGAAATTACACTTAAAAATAAATAGTCTTTTTTTATAAAAATTTAAAAAAGCCGCTCTATTGAGTGGCTTTTTTTGTGCCTAAATTTTAATTTTTCCTAACAGAGCTTTATTTACAAACCCTTTGGCAATTACACATACGATAGGTGCGACCTAAAATAACGACAGAATAGCCATAAATTTAAAAAATTGGTATTCTTAAATTTATACTAATTATTAATGGAGTGGAAGATTTATTAAATAGTAAAGCAGTTTGGTCATTTTTAAACAATTAGCATAAAAAATACCATTTTTCGTTCCTCATGTTATTCTGAATAAATACTATATCTTTGCACAAAATCAATTATTATGAAGCTGTTTTTAATCACGCTTATACTTCTAGGGCTCGGAGTCGCAGGAATCGCAATTAAATTGTGGGCCAAAAAAGACGGTAAATTTGCTGGCACTTGTGCTAGTCAAAACCCAATGCTTAATAAAGAAGGAGAATCTTGTGGTTTTTGTGGTAAAACTCCCGATCAGTATGAAAATTGTAATGAACCTCAACATTCATAGGAATTCATGCTGATTTTTGAAATTCTATTCTACAGTTTTATTGTAGTTATTCTTATTCAAATAGTTTTTTACGGATTTATATTTAGTAATTTTTCTTTCAAGCAAAAAGAATTATCGTCTTTCAATGCAGTTATTCACCCTATTTCTGTAATAGTTTGTGCCAAAAACGAAGCTAAAAACCTCAAAAAATATCTTCCACTAATTTTAGAACAGGACTATCCTAAATTCGAGATTATCCTTATCAATGATGCGTCTGCGGATAAGACCCTTAAAGTTATGGAAAGATTTAAGGCGGAACATGAAAATATCAAAATCGTGAACGTTAAAAGTATCGAAGCCTTTTGGGGAAATAAAAAATACGCTTTGACTTTGGGCATAAAAGCGTCAACATATGACCACTTATTATTTACAGATGCCGACTGCAAACCTTTATCAAATCAATGGATTAAAGAAATGAGCAGTCATTTTTCTAGAGAAAAATCAATTGTGATTGGTTATGGTGCCTATAAAAAAACTCCAAAATCTTTCTTGAATAAATTGATACGGTTCGAAACACTATTGACTGCTGTTCAATATTTTTCTTATGCAAAGTTGGGACAACCATATATGGCTGTAGGAAGAAACTTGGCCTACACAAAATCTGTTTTTTTTGAGGCTCGCGGTTTTATGAATCACATGAACATCAAATCTGGAGATGATGATTTATTTATAAATGAAGTAGCTACTAAAACAAATACCGCCCTTTGTATCTCTAAAGATGGCTTTACCGAATCCATTCCGAAGTCAACGTATGCAGATTGGCTAATTCAAAAAAGACGACATATCAGCACTGCAAAACATTACAAAACCTTGCATAAAGTATTGTTGAGTCTATTTTATGCTTCCCAATTATCCTTTTTCGTTTTGGCAACTGTTCTAATAAGCGCACTATTGTATTGGAAAATAGTGGTTGGACTTATTTTGTTAAGATATTGCATTCTATATGTCAGCCTAATATTAGCGTCAAAAAAGCTAAACGAAAAAGATTTGATTCCATATTTTCCCTTATTAGAATTATTTTTAGTTATCTCACAATTCTCTATCTTTATAAAAAATCTTACTTCAAAGCCCAATCATTGGAAATAAAACATGCGATTGAGAAAGCAAAACAGAATGACCAAATGGCATTCAATTATTTGTTGGACAGATTTTGGAATGACGTTTATGGTTTTCAATTAAAAAGAACCGAGAATGAAAATGACGCTGAAGACATCACTATTCAAACATTCTCGAAGGCTTTTGACAAGATCGAAACCTATAAAGAAGAATATGAATTCAAAACGTGGCTTCTAACTATTTCCAAGAACTTGCATATCGATTTGCTTAGAAAGCAAAAATCATCATTTAGCAATACTACCATTAAAAATGACAATGATGAATATTATGACATCGTTGACGAATCTCCTTCGCCAGAAGATGATTTAATTACAGAACAAAATCTGGCAAAGCTTCTTCGAGATATCAAAAAGCTAAAACCCCATTATCAAGAAGTTATCAACTTGAGGTACTTTCAAGAATTGAGTTATCTCGAAATTTCTGATCAACTCAACGAGCCTATAAATAATGTAAAGGTAAAATTGCTGAGAGCGAAAAAATTGTTAGCTGAAATTATTAAGAAAAAGTAATGTCACTTTATTTAAAACAATTAGGCCCTGGACTCTTATTTGCGGGAGCTGCCATTGGTGTTTCCCACTTGGTACAATCAACACGAGCCGGTGCTGATTTTGGTTTCGGGCTTGTATGGGCCTTACTTTTAGTAAACATTTTTAAATATCCTTTTTTTCAATTTGGTCCACGTTATGCTTTAGCTACAGGGGAAAGTCTCTTGGATGGCTACAAAAAATTGGGCAAACCGGTACTTATCGCATACTTCATTTTATCACTTACCACTATGTTTACAATCCAGCTGGCAGTAACGATTGTCACAGCTGGACTTGCATCTACAATTTTCGGTGATTTTATTTCAATGGAAGTTTGGACATTTATTGTTCTAGCCTTTTGCTTTTGCATTTTGGCGTATGGAAAATACAACATACTGGATGGATTGATGAAAATTATAGTTATAACACTCTCCATCAGCACAATTACAGCCGTTGTAATCGCTTTGACCAAATTTGATTCATCCTTTTCTTTGACACAGGTATTGCCAAAAAATAGTTTGGAAATCGGATTTTTAATCGCATTTATGGGTTGGATGCCAGCGCCTTTAGATATTTCCATTTGGCAATCACTATGGGCATTGGAAAAACAAAAAGAATTAAAGGAATATGACGTAAAGACATCAATTTTCGACTTTAATGTAGGATTCTTCACAGCCATATTTTTAGGGCTATGTTTTATAGCTCTTGGGGCATTAGTCATGTTCAAAAGTGGTAATACTTTTAGCGATTCTGCTGGTGGTTTTGCAAGCCAACTCATAGGAATGTATTCACAAAGCCTTGGAGGTTGGTCATATCTTATTATCGGAATAGCGGCTTTTGCAGCAATGTTTAGTACCACATTGTCTACCTTAGATGCATCACCTCGTTCAATGGAACAAACAGTTAGGTTATTATTTAACAGAGAATTCAAGAAAGGCTATCTGATTTGGCTTCTCATATTGACCATCGGCACCATTTCTATATTTTTCTTTCTTAATTCAGAAATGGGACTACTAATAAAAATAGCAACGGTCCTATCTTTTTTGACTGCTCCGTTTTATGCTATTGCAAACTATCTATTAATATGTAGTAAATATACTCCTGTACAATGGCGACCGAGCATTAAATTACATATACTTTCTTGGTGTGGTATTCTATTTTTGCTTGGATTTAGTGCTTGGTATCTCACCACATTATAACATGGTTTTAAGATTTTACTTTGTATCTTTGCTTTTCAAATTTCAGACTTAAATGGATTCAGAAAGTGTAACAAATATTTTACCTGAACGCCAAGCCAAGCCAAAATGGTTGCGTGTAAAACTACCGACTGGAAAAAAATACACGGAATTAAGGGGTTTAGTTGACAAATACAAACTCAATACAATTTGTACATCTGGTAGTTGTCCAAATATGGGTGAATGTTGGGGAGAAGGTACAGCCACCTTCATGATTTTGGGGAATATTTGCACGCGTTCTTGCGGTTTTTGCGGTGTAAAAACTGGACGTCCAGAAACAGTGGATTGGGATGAACCAGAAAAAGTGGCTCGTTCCATTAGGATCATGAATATCAAGCATGCGGTTTTAACTAGTGTAGATAGAGATGATTTAAAAGATATGGGAAGCATCATGTGGTCTGAAACCGTAAAAGCGGTGCGACGCATGAATCCTGAAACGACTTTAGAAACTTTGATACCTGATTTTCAAGGCATTGAACAACATATAGACAGAATCGTTGATGTAGCTCCAGAAGTAGTATCTCATAATATTGAAACCGTAAAACGACTAACAAGAGAAGTGAGAATACAAGCCAAGTATGACAGAAGTCTTGGTGTTTTAAAATACTTAAAATCAGAGGGTCAAAGACGTACGAAATCTGGAATTATGCTAGGCCTTGGTGAAACAAGGGAAGAAGTGATTGAAACACTTTACGACTTAAGAGCAAACGATGTGGATGTTGTAACGATAGGTCAATACCTTCAACCTAGTAAAAAACATCTACCTGTTAAGCAATTTATTTTGCCACAACAATTTGAAGAATACCAGCAAATAGGTCTCGAGTTAGGATTTAGACATGTTGAAAGCAGTGCTCTGGTTCGGTCATCATACAAAGCGCAAAAACACATTAATTGATGATTAGGGTTGCCATTAATGGTTTTGGTCGGATTGGAAGACGAGCATTCCGTTTAATTCAAAATCATGAGGACATGCAAGTTGTTGCAATCAATGATTTGGCGGATACAAAAACTTTAAGTCACCTTTTGAAGTATGATAGTATACATGGTGTTTTCAATAAACCTGTAACTTCGGATAGTAACCACATCATTGTTGATGACATTAAAATTCCTTTACTCAACCACCAACATCCTAAAAACATCGATTGGAAACCTTACCAAGTTGATTTTGTAATTGAGTCCTCCGGAAAATTCAAAACAACACTTGATCTACAATATCATATAAACAATGGCGCAAAACGCGTTATTCTATCTGTTCCTCCTATAGAAGATAATATCAAAACAGTGGTTATTGGTGTAAACGATATGATCTTGGATGGATCAGAAAAAATAATATCCAATGCGTCATGCACAACCAATAATGCTGCACCAATGATTGATGTCATCAATCGACTATGCAAGATAAAGCAAGCATATATTACCACAATCCATTCTTATACCACTGATCAGAGTTTACATGATCAACCACATAAGGATTTGCGTAGAGCGAGAGCAGCAGGACAATCCATCGTTCCGACTACTACTGGAGCAGCGAAAGCATTGACTAAAATTTTCCCTGAACTATCTGATGTGATTGGAGGTTGTGGTATACGGGTTCCTGTCGCAAATGGATCACTAACTGATATCACTTTTAATGTGGTTGACCCTGTTTCTATTTTAGAAATCAATAATGCTTTTAAAAATGCTTCAGAAAATCATCTTAAAGGTATTTTAGAATATACGGAAGATCCAATTGTATCAATAGATGTTGTAGGAAATCCACATTCCTGTATCTTCGATTCACAGATGACTTCAGTAATCGGAAACATGGTAAAAATTCTTGGTTGGTATGATAACGAAACTGGGTATTCGAGCAGAATTCTAGATTTAATTTGCAATTTATCGGATAAAAAGACACCTTTATCGAATAAATAATTATATTTGTTTTATAAAAGTGGTAAAAATGTCCCATATCAACTACTATATAATTGCATTTTTTATTTGTATATATACATCGGGATTTGCCCAAGATGTTCCAAATGAAGACATTGATGTGCTTGAGATGCGCATTCAGAGCTACATTTCCCATTCCGAACTAGAAACAGAACGTGGTGATTTTTACAGTGCAAATGACAATCTTGAAAAAGCCTTACTCGTCGCTCAACAAATTGAAGACAAAAAGAGTCAAGGGATTATCCATACAAAAATAGCGAAGCTTCAATATACCCTTGAAGAACCAGAAAAAGCATTAATTTCATTAACAAAAGCTGCTGAAATTCAACGTGAGATCAACGACGGCGCTAACATTGCCATTACTTATACTATTAGAGGTATTTTGCATGCCAGCAAACAAGAATATCAAAACGCACTGGATTACTTCAATTCTGCAAAAACAAAATTTGAAGAAGAAAAATTAGAAGCAAATATTTCAGACATTACATTGAATGAGGCTAAAGTATACATTCAAATGGAAAAATATACTACTGCAAAATCCCTTTTGGAAAAGTCAATCATTTTGGCTAAAAAATATAATCAACCTAAAGTTTTAAGTAGCGCTCTCAATTATAACGGCAAAGTAGCAAGTTTACTGGGCAATAATGATATCGCACTTTCGATGGCAGAAGAAGGCTTACAAATTGCTAAACAAAATAATATTATTGAGAACATTAATGATAGTTATGCAACATTAAGTGAAATTTACGAAAGAAGAAAAAACTACCAACAAGCAAACGACTTTCTTAAAAAACATGTAAAACTTTCAGATTCTATATTAGACATAAAAAGAGAAAATTTATCGCCAGAGAATAAAATTCAGTTTATCAATGATTACCACGAAGCAGAAAAAAAGCAGATGGAAGTTAAACTGGAAGAAGCAGATGCATCCAATAATTTAACACGTATAACGACTATCTTAAGTATAGCGCTCATCACTATTCTTTCGTTGCTTACGCTATCTCTATACAAGAACAATAATATTAGATTAAAGACCAATAACATGCTTCATAAAAAACATGATGAATTGGTTATCGCTAAAGAAAAAGCAGAACTCGCTTCAAAAACAAAAGCGAATTTCCTATCCACTGTAACCCATGAGTTGAGAACACCTCTTTATGCTGTTACTGGTCTTACTAACATGCTACTGGATGAAAGTCCAAAACCAGCGCAAGTTCAACACTTAAAATCTTTAAAATTTTCTGGAGATTATCTGCTTGCTTTTATTAATGACATCTTACAAATAAACAAGATAGAAGCAAACAAAGTAGAGATCGACCCAGAACTATTCAACTTAAAAAAGAAGGTGGAAAATGTTGTATCTGCACTTAACAATTCGGCTTTAGGCAATAACATTACTATGCATTATGAATATGAAGAAGGTCTTCCGTCCAACTTTATTGCCGATCAGTTAAAAATTTCACAAATATTAATTAACCTCATCGGAAATGCGATCAAGTTTACAAAAGATGGAGATATTTGGGTAAGAGTTTACAAAATAAATCAGGATAACGACACTTACACGCTTCGATTTGAAATTGAAGATAACGGTATTGGTATAACCAAAGAAAAACAGGAACATATGTTTGAGAGCTTTTCACAGGGCTCGATTCAAATCAATAGAAAATATGGTGGCACAGGGCTCGGGCTTTCAATTGTCAAAGGGCTTATTGAGATCTTAAAAGGTAAAATTTATTTAAAAAGTGAACTCGGCAAGGGCACGACCTTCTTTTTTGAAATACCACTTACCTATTCTACTGATACAATAGTTAAAGAAGAAAAACCTAAACATTTTAAAAACATTGAAGCGGTGGAACTAAATAATATCAAGATTTTAGTTGTAGAAGACAACAAAATCAACCAAATGATTACCAAGAAGATTCTGAACAAAATGAATCTATATTGTGATGTTGTTGATAACGGCGAAGATGCTGTAGAACGCGTGAAACAAGAGCGCTATGATGTCGTTTTAATGGACATCCATATGCCAGGGATAAGTGGAATTGAGGCCACGAAAATTATTAGAACATTCGACAAAGAACTGACTGTTTTTGCGTTGACCGCTGTGACGATTGATGATAAAATGCATGAATTTGATGAAGCAGGATTTAATGACATCATCTCTAAACCGTTCAGGCAAGATGATTTTGAAAAAAAATTATATGGTGCATTAAAAACTAACGAAAATAAAACTCCTTCTATTTAATAGTTTGTTTTATTAGTTCCTTAAAATCTTCTGACTTGTCTATCATAAGCTCAATTGGTAGATAAAAAATATTCTCATTGTCTTTAAAATGTGCTGACAAACGCATAAAGTCTTTTTCCGTTGTCAGAATCCATTCCTTTGATTTTAAATTCTCTATCTCTCTTAATGAAAAATCATGATGGTCCTCAAAATTGTAATGCTCAAAATTCAAGCCTTTCGAGCTTAAATAATCCAAAAGTGGTTTTGAATTAGCTATTCCAGTAACCAATGTGATTTTTCTATCTAACAAATAATTCAACGGCTTCACACAAAAGGAATTTTTTATGACCTCAGAATAGGCAATCCAACTAAAAAATACGTTTTGATGTGGTTCAGGATTTAGTAATTGAATGACGCTGTTTTTTTTACTTTCAGAAATTGATTCCGGACATTTAGTGACAATAATCACATCAGCACGCTTCGCACCACTTCTTGGTTCTCTCAAATTTCCTGTTGGAAGCAGAATATCCGTCGCATACAAATTGTGAAAAGGAGTCAATAAAACATTGAATTCCGCCTTCACCTTTCGATGTTGGAATGCATCGTCCAATAAAATGATCTGCGGAGGATGATCCAAGTCTAAAAGTTTAGAAATTCCGTTTCGCCTATCGATATCAACGCTCACAATAATGTCTTCAAATTTATTATAAAACTGAAATGGCTCATCACCAATACTTGTCGCTGTTGCAGTGTCATCAGCAATAATAAAACCATCTGTGGAACGCTTATAACCTCTGCTTAATGTTGCTAGTTTATAGTTGGGCTGTAAGAATCGTATTAAATATTCAATCATAGGTGTTTTTCCCGTACCGCCAACACTCAAATTGCCAACACAAATAATCGGTATATCATATTCCACAGATTTAAAAACACCCCAATCGTAACATTTATTACGGAGCCAAGTCACCAAGAAATAGATTGGAACTACTGGAAAAAGGATGTATCTAACTAATTTCACATTAACGAAAATATAATATTTTATCTTTGTGATGAACCTAAACTGAAAAAATAATATGATTATACAAGATGTTATCAATTACTTGGAAAAATTAGCCCCTTTACATTATGCAGAAGATTTTGATAACGTTGGATTGTTGGTAGGGAACAAAACTGACAAAGTCAAAGGCGTTTTGGTCACACTTGATACGCTCGAAAGTGTTGTGGACGAAGCAATTGAAAAGAAATGTAATTTGATAGTCAGTTTTCATCCGATTATTTTTAACGGTTTAAAAAAAATCAATGGCACTACCTATGTTGAACGCGTGGTTATTAAAGCGATTCAAAATAACATCGCCATTTTTGCTATTCATACCGCTTTAGATAACTGTATACAAGGTGTTAACAACATCATTTGTGACACTTTAAATATTTCAAACAGAAAGATTTTAATACCTCAACATGGCACGATCAAAAAGCTTACTACTTATGTGCCAACCGAAAACGCCGCTCAATTAAGGTCGAACCTATTCAAATCGGGAGCTGGAACTATCGGGAATTATGAAAACTGCAGCTTCAATACTGAAGGAACAGGAACCTATAAAGGAAATGAAGATTCTAGCCCAGTCAAAGGAAAAAAAGGGGAATTGCATCATGAAAAGGAAACCCAAATTTCGGTGACATTTCAAAAGCATTTAGAGACTAAAATTCTCAAAGCACTTTTTGAGCATCATCCATATGAAGAAGTTGCATTTGAGGTCACAACATTAGATAATTATAATGAATCTATTGGTATGGGAATGGTTGGAGAATTAAAGAACGAGATGAAAACAGAGGATTTTTTAACCTTCATTAAACAAAAAATGAACGTTTCTGTCATTAAACATTCAAAAATCATAAAAAAAACAGTTAAGCGTATCGCTGTCTTGGGCGGTTCGGGAAGTTTCGCGATTCAAGCCGCCAAGTCAGCAAAAGCGGATGTTTTTGTAACATCTGACCTAAAATACCATGATTTTTTTTCAGCTGAAGATCAAATCTTATTGGCAGATATTGGACATTATGAAAGTGAACAGTTCACAAAAAACTTTTTAGCCGATTATCTATCAAAAAAATTCACTAATTTTGCAGTCGTTTTAGCAACGACGAATACAAATCCTGTAAAGTATTTATAAAATATGGCAAAAAAAGCTGAACTATCCGTAGAAGAACGATTAAGAGCACTATATGATTTACAATTAATCGATTCTAGAGTGGACGAAATCAGAAACATTAGAGGTGAACTTCCTCTAGAAGTGAGAGACCTCGAAGATGAAGTGGAAGGTTTAAACACTAGACTTGAAAAATTAAATTCCACAATGGAGTTAATTGATAACGACATCAAAGCAAAAAAGAATTTGATGGAAGAATCTAAAGCTCTCATAAAGAAATATGCAGAGCAACAGAAAAATGTAAGGAACAATAGAGAATTCAACTCTATTACAAAAGAAATTGAGTTTCAAGAATTGGAAATTCAGTTAGCAGAAAAGCACATCAAAGAATATAAGGTTCAAATTGAACAGAAAAAAGAAGTTATTGCTGAAACTAAGGACCGTTTAAAAGACCGTCAGACACATTTAAAACACAAAAAAAGTGAGTTAAATGCTATTTTAGCAGAAACTGAAAAAGAAGAAAATGCTCTCATCAAAAAATCGAATGAATACCAAGAGCAAATTGATGATCGTTTGGTATCTGCTTACCATAGAATCCGTCGAAATGTAAAAAACGGATTGGCAGTTGTTGCAATTGAAAGAGGCGCTTCTGGAGGTTCATTCTTTACAATTCCACCACAAGTACAAGTAGAAATTGCCTCACGAAAAAAAGTGATTACCGATGAGCACAGTGGACGTATCTTGGTAGATGCGGCATTGGCTGAAGAACAAAAAGCAAAAATGGATAAATTATTTGCTAAATTAGGTTAAGCAAACATCACATTATTATTTTAGCCTTTACTTAACAGTAAAGGCTTTTTTTAGGAAATTTTTCACAATTTTCAACTTAAGGAATTTCGAATCATTACGACTACCTTAAAAAATATATTTATGAAAACCATCTTTTTATCCCTTTCACTCTTATTTTTATTTAGTTGCCAAAACCAAGCACAAGTCAATTCAAAACAACAGGCCGTTATTGACGCTATGCCTATTGAAGTTCCGATGCAAAATGGAAAAGCAAGAGCCTATTTTGCCAGCGGTTGTTTTTGGTGTGTCGAAGCCATCTATGAACATGTTAAAGGTGTTGATGAAGTTATTAACGGCTATTCTGGTGGTTATACTAAAAATCCAACATATGAATCCAGCAACACTGGAAATACTGGTCATGCTGAAGCTGTAGAAGTCATTTACGACCCTAATTTGGTAAGTTTTGCAACTTTGGTGGATGTGTATTTTGGTTCTCAAAACGTCACACAAGTAAATGGTCAAGGAAATGATAGAGGCTCACAATATCGCTCGATTATTTTTTATCAGAATGATGAGCAAAAGAAAATTATTCTTCAGAAAAAAGAAGCTCTAGCTAAAAAGTTGAACGAAAAAATTGCAGCTGAAGTTTATCCATTTCAAAAATTTTGGGTGGCAGAGGATTACCATCAAGATTATGAGAAATTGCATCCCAATGATGGTTATATCAGAAATGTATCAGTCCCTAGACTAAATAGATTTAAAGCAAAATTTCCTCAATTGTTGAAAAAATAATCAATTTAAGTTATATTAATTAACCTCAAAATTTAATATTTTGAGGTTTTATTGTTTATCGTTTGGTCGCTTTCAATGTAAAAATCAGAGGATATAACTTATCTTTTGTTGCAAACATGCCTGATTCTGTTTCTACCAAATCTGGAAAAACATTATAAGGGCTTTCGTCATACTCATTGAGATATTGAATATGTAATCCGGCTTCAGTGAGCGCATTTATAACTGCTCCCAACCCATGATTCCAACCATATTGTTTACTGGTCATCTTTGACTCATTGTCGGCATAAGTACCTTCATATTCGACATAGATTGCCTCGTCTTGCATGTAGCCATACTTCATTCCTCCATTTCCATCGTCATAATCAAACATCCAAACGATTGGGTGGAATTCCGCAATGTAAAAAGTACCACCAACCTTCAATCGTTCCGAAATCATTCGTCCCCAAGGTTTTAAATCAGGCAACCAGCCAATCACACCATAGCTCGTAAAGACAATATCAAAAGTATCCTTGATATG
Organism: Flavobacteriaceae bacterium; assembly: GCA_024635765.1. Taxonomy (GTDB): domain Bacteria; phylum Bacteroidota; class Bacteroidia; order Flavobacteriales; family Flavobacteriaceae; genus JBPOFM01. The sequence goes on from JAGXIE010000133.1 coordinate 30,398, forward strand.
TCTTGACGTATCCAAAACGTTACAACAGAAAAAATCAGCGTCCAAATTTAAATCCTCGTTCAACTTTTGAGCCAACTTAATGCCTTCGTCGCTCAAATCGATTCCTACACATTTGGCTCCCATCCTACTCCAGCTCAAGGTGTCTTGACCGAAATGACATTGCAAGTGCAGTAATGATTTTCCATTGACATCGCCAAGCGCTTCCAGTTCGTAGGACATCAATGAAGATTTACCTTCCTTAAAAGCTTCCAAATCATACATACCACTTTCAGAATGTATTTTGACTTTTTCATTCCATGTCTCTTTATTTACTTTGAAATAGTCATTCTGATTGTTCATTTTCCATATTTTAAAGCTCTAATTTACATCAAGTTCATCATATAAATTAATACCTTTGAAAAAAATTCAATTATGCTAAAACCATTATTCCTATTAAGTGCATTATTTGTCTTCAGCTCTTGCAAATCAGACAAAAATAGTGAGGCTAAAACCTTTGAAAAAGACCTTACAACAACTGAAAAAATAGCATTCGCAAATGGTTTTGAATACTGGAAAAATGTTTCACAATTAGATTTTACATTCAACGTTGATAGAGATACTACACATTTTGAGCGTTCTTGGAGTTGGAAGCCTAAAAGTGGAGATGTCACTATGATTTCAGGAAAAGATACAATCTCATATAATCGAAAGTCGATTGACAGTACATCTTTGAATGCAGATAAAGGCTTCGTAAATGACAAATATTGGTTGTTGGCACCTTTTCAATTGGTTTGGGATAAGTCTGCAACTATTTCAGAATCCGTAACGGAAATAGCGCCTATAAGTAAAAAACAAATGAATAAAATTACAATAACCTATTCTCAAGATGGTGGTTATACCCCTGGCGATGCCTATGATTTTTATTACGGTGATGATTTTATGATAAA
>JAGXIE010000134.1 GCA_024635765.1 Flavobacteriaceae bacterium
AAAGGTTTTATTTGGAAGTTGTTCCGAAGAATAGGATTTTTTAAGATAGATATCCTGCTTATGAACCACAGTCCCCACAGGAAGGGATTTCAAAGCCTGAAACCAAGCACCGTGCATATCTTCAAAATCCTTTTCCGACAGGGAATAGATTTCAGGTAAATTCCCCTCATAGCACAAGACAACATTGCCATTATTGGCAAACACGATATTGTCTTGAATATCTGCAATTGGTTGATATGCTGAAAGGTTAATCTTGTTCATAATCAAAGCCTGAATTTCTTTTGTTACTTATGATTCTTGGGAAGACCTTGACCATCTGAAAAAGCTGTGGGTTTTGGTTGATTCTTGTTAATGCGATATATAATCCAGAATTGAGTAGCAGTATGCTTATAATCATCGCAAAGCTGAACGAGAAAATGATGATCATTAAAGAAGCAAGTATGGAAATCATCATTAATGCAAATAAGGAAATGGAAAGACCAAAGATGACTGCCTGTTTTCGGATATTTTTATAGACCTCGAACTTTTTCATAAGTACTGTTTATTTTAAAATGCCTCTCAGAGGCTTAGACTACGATTCCAATTAAGTAGGTAAAAATGCCTACTACTGCTCCTGCGATTAAAACAAAGACAAGTACACGGGTAATCCCTTTTTTAAGATCCGCGTTTTCCCCAAAGAAGTGTCCCGCATTAAATAGGAAACCAATAAGGAAGATGACCCCTAGAATGATTGGGAAAATTGTTCTAATGGTATTGGATACATCATTAACAGAATCTTCGATACCACCAATTTGGGCAAATAGAGATGTTGAGAGCAACGAAAGAAGAGTTGCAAAGTAGATTGATTTTTTCATAACGGAAAAGTTTAGATTTTTGATTCATTTTCGTTATTGGAAATTTACATATATTTGTTTATAAATACTTGATTATCAAATATTTGTGAATAAAATATAATATGATTTTGTTTGAATTCCGTTGCTATTATTTGACATCAAATACTATGGGATTTCGAAAGGAAGTTGTTGATAACCCAAAAATTAAAAAAGAAAAAAGTGCTCAAAAACGTCAATTTTATCTTTTTGCTTCTAAAAATGTACGTCGTTTTTGGACAAGAAAGTGACGCTCAAAAAAGAATTGTGATCGATGTTGGACACGGAGGAAAAGATTCTGGTGCAATCGGAATAAATAGCATCCAAGAAAAAGATGTTGTATTGGATATTGCTTTGGAAATTTTAAAACTCAATGCACAGTCTGAAAAACCACTGGATATTTATTTGACTCGATATAGTGATACCCTTATTTCATTAAAAGACAGAACAAAACTGGCCAGAGGCTTGAAGGCTGATTTATTTATTTCATTACATTGTAACCATTCGTATAATCCAAATGCAAGAGGTGTTGAAGTTTATGTGGCAGATATAGAATCTAAGTATTTAGATGATTCTACTTGGCTTGCTTTTCAATTGCAAGCTGCGCTTAATAAAGAATTAGGATTTGAAAGTAGGGGTGTGAAGTTTGCGAATTATCAGGTGCTGCGAGAATCTATTGATTATTGTTCTTCGATACTTTTGGAATCAGGGTTTTTGAGTAATTGGGATGAAAGTGAATATTATCAAAATAGAACTAGTTTTGAAGCATTGGCTTTAGTCATTTTTCAGATTTTACGTAAAATATTCAATAGTTATGAAAGAATTGAGGATTGAAATAATGAAAGCAATAAAGAATATCGTGTTGGATTTATGTAAGACTCTTTGCAAAAAGCGGATTTTGTAAAGAGTCTTGTTTTTTTGTAGTAAATTTCAGGGAGCTTATCTATAATTTTGATATCATGGACAAGAGGCTTAATGTAAAGAGTTTGGAAAATGAGACCACAAATTTTCATGAGAAAGGAAAGGACTACCTGAGCGATTCTGAAATCAAGGACATTTTGGAGGCTTCCAAAAAAACAAGATACCTAAAACGAAATTACCTTTTGCTTTTGATGATTTACAGGCATGGTCTTCGAGTAAGTGAAGCAATAGCATTTAAAAAGGCTGATATAAATCTAAAGGATGCAAGTATATGGATAAGTAGACTGAAAAGAGGGTTATCAACCGAACATCCTATTTCCGGAGACGAATTGCGGGCAATTAAACGATATCTCAATTCTCGAAAAGATAATTTACCTTGGCTATTTGTAAATGGAAGGAGGATGCCTTAGACTAGACAAGCCGTGTCATATATTGTTGCTAAAATTGGAGGTAAGGTAGGTGTTGAAAATATCCATCCTTATACCTTACGTCATTCCTGAGGGTTTTATCTGGCCAATATGGGTTATGACCTTCGTCTTATTCAAGATTATCTTGGACATCGTGATCCGAAGCATACTGCGCAATATACTAGAGTAGCTAGTAAACGATTTGAGAAACTATGGAATTAACCGTTATTAAATTTTATCTTTGATAACACAACCAATTGAATTAAATGAACTTAACGTTGCCTTTTGAGAAAATACCAGTTAGCGACGAATGGGTATTTAAAAATGTACGTTCTACAGAACAGTGGACCCATGGGTATCACAGATATCCTGCAAAATTTCTTCCGAACATTGTAAAGAAGATTATTGAGGATTATACTATTGAGGGGGACATAATCGCTGATTTGTTTGCCGGATGCGGCACCACCCTTGTGGAATCTAAGATTCACGGGCGTAAATCAATAGGCGTTGATATTAATCCTGTTGCTCAACTAATAGCAAGTGTGAAGACGAATCCAATCAATCCAGACACTTTAGTCGAAGCACTGAATATATTAGCACAAAAAATTTTAGTATTTGAAGAAGCGGATTACTACAATCTAAGTACACATGACAGAATTGATTACTGGTTTTTTCCGCAAGAAAAATATAAAATCGCTTTTTTGTATGAAATTATATGCCAAATAGAGTTTTCGCAGAATGTCAAGGATTTTTTCTTAGTAGCATTATCCAACATTTTAAAAAATTGTTCTAGATGGCTTCAGTCTAGTACAAAACCCCAAATAGATCCTGATAAAATTCCGACCGAAGTTTTTGTTGCTTTCAGAAGGCAAACGAACAGGATGATTAAGAAAAACTTAGAATTTTTTAATGAATTAAAAAAGTTGAATTTTGACGAAGTTGAATCTGAGATTTTCTTAGAAGATGCAAGAAGCACCTCGATAATTTCAGATTCCATTAGCACAGTTATTACTTCTCCTCCATATGTGACATCATATGAATATGCAGACCTGCATCAACTAACAGCTTATTGGTTTGATTATGTAAGTAATCTCTTAGAGTTTAGAAAAAATTTTATTGGTACTTTTTATTCGTATGAAAATGGTCTTTCATGCGATTCAAAACTTGGGCAGGCAACTATAGATGAATTGGAAATAAAGGATTTAAGGACGGCTAAAGAAGTGGCCAACTATTTTAACGATATGGCAAAGGTGTCGGATGAAATGTTCAGAATATTAAAAAATAAGGGCAAAGCCTTCATTGTGATTGGAAACACCACTTTTAAAAATGTAAAGATACAATCCGCAGAAATTATTACTGAACTGCTGGAAAAAACGGGATTTGAAATACAGGAGGTAATAAAAAGATCAATACCTTTTAAATTGATACCCACCATCAGAGATGAAAATACAGGCAGATTTACAACTCTTGAGAATAAGAATAGTAAGAAAATATACCCTGAGGAGTATATTGTTATTGTTTATAAGAAATAGTCAGAAAGATAAATGATGCCAAAAAATAAGGGAAAAGAAACTTTTAGACCATACGCAAGATTAATAACAATCTTGGGCGATCAACTTATTACTAACAAAATTGTCGCTGTTAATGAAATAGTTAAAAATTCGTACGATGCTGATGCTCATAAAGTTACTGTAAGTTTTAATAATCTAAAGTATTTTGGTAAGCCCAAAAAAGATATTCCTAAAGGTTTTGAGCCTTATATTGAAATTATTGATGATGGCGAAGGAATGACTATTAATACAATACTTGACGTATGGTTGAAACCAGCAACGCCTAATAAAATTAAACAGAAAAAAAGACAGGGCGATATCCGACTTACTAAAAAGCGAAGGATAATGCAGGGCGAGAAGGGTATTGGAAGGTTTGCAGTCCAAAAACTAGGAGATGATATTGAGATATACTCCAAAATAAAGAATGGTAAAGAGGCAGAATTAAAAGTTGATTTTGGGCAGTATGATCAAGATAAACAACTCGATTTATTTACTGAAGGAGTTGATAATTTTGAATATAAATTTTTAGATGAAGTTGAAAATGAGTGGTCAGTAAACGATTTGCCAAAGGAGATTTCCAATGAAAAAGGAACATTAATTAGAATTAAAAACCTGCGAGAAACTTGGACCTCAAAAGAGCTAATTAGACTTAAAAAATCATTCCATAATCTTGTTGCCCCTATAATTCCTGACGAAGATAAAAAGCTGCTTGATTTGGATATCGAATTAGTAAAAGACTTTGAAATAAACATCGAGATTAATGGCGCCGATTTTGACAATCTCGAAACCAATGTTACATTCGAAAAGGTGGCCAAGATAGCGCCTTTTAAATTTGTTGGCCATGTCAACAGTGATGGAATGATTGAGTACAAATATTTCTCAACTCTTGAGGGCAAGAGATTTAGCGAAGACTCCTTTAGCTTGCTAAATCACGACAAAGACATAACCTTGAGTTCCATTAAAAGTAGATTTTTTGAGGAAGACAAAACTACAAAGCAATTAGTTCAAATTCGAGAACCAAAATGCGGAGACTTTAAATTTATCTTATATGGCTATGACTTATTTGACAAGGCAAAATGGAAGGTAAAGAAGGATGAATTACAGTTTATAAGAAATCATAATGTGTTCCTTTATAGGGATGGTGTTAGAGTATATCCATATGGCGATCCTGGTAATGACTGGTTGGAACTTGGAAAGAGGAGATCAGAAGAACGAGCAGGATTGTATTTTAGTAATAATGATTTGATTGGTTTCATTTTCATCTCTCATGAGGAGAACAAACTTTTAAAAGATGCTACGAATCGTGAAGGGGTAATGGATCAAGATGGTGCTTTTGAAGATTTCAGAGCATTGTTAATTGCGTCAGTCCAGGTAATGAAATTAGAATCTGATATTGATAAAGGCAAAAGCCAGTTAAAGAAGCAAGCACCAATAAAAAAAATTCAACACAGTTTAAATAATGACTTTAATCAATTCATTAAGAAACTTAAGAAAATTGATAACAAGCCAGTGTTGGACGCGGCAAACAAATATTTAAATTCTTCCAAAAACTACGTGGATGAAATGACTAGAAGAGCTGAAATCTATGAAGATTTGGCTGGACTTGGTATGGCCGTTGAGAAAGCATCCCACGATACTTTAACATTGCTAAACAAAATGAATCTTAATCTTGGTGATATAAAGCGAAAACTACTAAAAGGGAACATGCCTACGGAAAATCTGATTGAAATAATTTCTGATTTAGAAGATAATACATATTTCCTTTATGAGCAGTTACAGGTCATCGAACCACTTTTTAGAAATGAAAAAAGAAGTGAGACAATAGTTAGCATAAAGGATAACGCATCCAAGGTCATAAGATACTTTAATTATGAACTCAGTAATTATGGTATTGATGCAAAAATAATTTGCTCGCAGGATATTAAATTGGAGATTGGTTCAGGATTGATGTTACAAATTCTTATCAACTTAATGGATAACGCTATATATTGGATAAGAACTAAAGGTGCTCAAAACAATAGAAGGATTGTCATTAAAATTGATGGTACGAAAAATGAGTTGATTTTTGCCGATACTGGCCCCGGAATAGATGAAAGCGCAATTCCGTATATATTTTTAGAGTTTTTTACTAGAAAGCAAGGCAAGGTAGGGCGTGGACTAGGCTTATTTATAGTAAAAGAGATTTTAGATCGTTTTGATGCGAGCATAAGTGTTATTTCCAGTCAAAAAGATAAAATAGAGGAAGGTGCAAACTTTAAAATTTCTTTTTCTAAAGACGAACTTTAATGGATAGACAAGGTGTAATTCTATTTGCCGACGATCACATATTCAGTGATTCAACTCAGGAAGGGCGGTTATTTATGAAGCTAAACAAAGAGTATCCTGTACTTGGAGTTAATAGTGTAGAAATGGCTGAAAAAGCGGTGAAATCAATAGGTACGTTTTCAGCAATTATTTTAGATTGGGAGTTCAAGGAGCATATAGTTGAAAATGGAAGGAAAATACCACTACCAGTAAAAACACCTGAACCATTTCTAGATAAACACGATTTCTATTCTCTAATATATGTGTTTACCAGAACAAGTATAGATCAAGAAATCAAAAAGAAGTTTCAGCGAAAATTTCCGGGAAGAATTCAATTCAAAACAAAATCCGCTGGAGCACCTGATGAGGATTTTAAAAATATTAAGCGCGATTTAAAGGATTGGAAAAGAAAAAATAAAAAAACTACAGTTGCTTTAAATTGGAGTAGTGCCATAAACGTTGCTGTCCAAGGTATTTTCTCCGAGCTGACCCGAGCAGATGTTAATTGGATTCATGAACTTTATAAAACTGCGGATTCAGATGTAAGTCCAGAAATTGAAGTTGTAAATCTGATGCAAAGTTTACTTTCTGAGAAATTAATTACTAATAAACCGTTGTTGGAATCAATTGCAAAATTGAAAAATGAAAAAGCTCAATCCAAGTCAGATAAGGGTAAAGCGGTTGCTAAACTTGCCCAGCGAATTTATTATACTAAGTTAGATCAGTTCACATTTGAGGAAGTCCCGATTATGACTGGGGACATTTTTGTGTTTGATAGTAGAAAGACAAAGTATGGTATTGTTGTTACACCTGAATGTGATATAAGGCATAAGAAGGGAAAGGCAAACGAGTTTTTTGAACTTCTTACCTTCCAGAGATATACTGCAAAGGAATTATTAAGAACTGCTATAAAACCTAATATCAGGGATATTAATAAACCTGATTTTTATAATTCATTAAATGAAATTGCTGATATTCAACTAACTACAAATCAAAAGATGAAAATTGGCAAAATATTGAAAGAGCATCAGGCTGGTCAAAAATCATACCTTTTTAAAGATGCTCTAAACCAAAACCATAAACGACTACATTTACTACCAAGTTTTCATTTCACTAAAACTAAAGTAGATGAATTGGCGGTGGTTGACTTTAGAAAATCAGTAAAACAAGTGTCTGGGAAAGAATTAGAGAACCGTGTTAGGGTTTGTAAGATTAATTCTCCTTTCATCCAAGAATTACGCCAAAGATATCTTTCGTACATTGGTCGAGTTGGTGTACCTGCTCCTATAGATAGTGTAAAAACACAAAATATCGCTCCTATTTTATAAAATAATTGAGGCTTATTTGACAATTCTAAATTATACTATAGATCAATCTTAATGTTTGCCTTGATGCATAACTCTTTACAGAACGCACCTTTTGTTAAGAGTTAAAAAATGTCTTCGGGTTTAAACTGAACTGTCGAAATGCACAGTTATTCTCATTAGTTAAAGTTTAGCTTCGTCAAACTCATCAAGACAACTCCAATCAGTTTCCAAAAAATTATCTGTATAGAAATTGTTTTACTTCATGAATTTACTTGAATTACTGCTGTTTTTCTTAAAGAATTCTTTTGATGGCACTATGAAATTAACATCAACTGGCTGATATCGATAACTTCCTCCATCATAAATTTTAATTATCCTTGAATTGGTTTTACTATTAATTTCTTTAATAGAATTTACATAAAAGAGCTTTACGTATACTTTAGGATTAGTAAAATATGGGGGATTTGCTTTAAGTTTTTCTCCTTCTTGAACACCAACAATGAATAGTACCTGACCAATTGATTGCCATGTATTTTCTCTCAGTTAAAAGCCCTATTTAAGGTGTGATTGATAATATTGCTCGTATATGTTCAATAATCCGTTAGAGTCCATTTTACTTTCTTTTATCATGACAGCCTTTGTCAAAAGCAACCAAATTAAACAATTCCCGCATTCGGCTGCGAACGCGGTTTCCATAGCGTTCTTCCAGTTCCTCGGCATTTAGATTTGTGGTAGCGTGGGTTTTGATTTTGTATTTGGTCTGCATGTATAGTTCATATCGAGATAAAAGTACTTCGCCCATTACATTGAGATCCTTTCCATAAAACCTTCCAGGAGGTTCAATGCCCAAATCATCAAAACAGAAGAATTTGGTGTTGCCATATTCTTCAATGGTTTTAAAACCAAGATGATTAAAACTAAACGTTACATTCCTACACGGAATCATCTCATATGGTCGTTGTAATGGAACGATATGTCTCAGCAGTTTCATCATAGTAGTTTTTCCACATCCCACAGGCCCGGAAAGCAGTATACCCTTGTCAAGGTCTATTTCTTCCTTTTTGCAATTTTCTTTATCCTTGATGAAATAATAGCATAGTTTACGGATGATGCCAATGTCCTCATCATAGATTTTAAAATGTTTACCAAAGAGCAACTTTCCCTTCGCATCAAGGTAAATAAGGATTTTGTCGAAATCGTAGAGAACGCTTTTGCCATCAAACTCCCCAAGTGAATATTCCGCTCCACCTTCGGTAATTTTAGAGGGGTTGTCCATAGTCTTTGTTTTTAGCGGTGCGCAGGTTGTCCTTTCCCCGATAGCTATCAGGATGGGATGCTTGTTTTTTGTTTGGTTTATTTTCCTCATTGAACAATTCGGCTCTGTCCATCCAGTTCGTTGCCAAGGCACGCCAATCTCTAATTTCATTTCCATCACTTGTTTGCCAGTTCCGAGTTTCATAATGCTCGAAGAATTTTTTTCCTTCATCAGCATTAAAATCTTTTTCAATAAAAAAATTAATAACGGCCTGCCAGCCCTTTGGTTGTTTTATATTGTTTACTAGTTTGGTATTGTTTATAGTAGATACCAATGCTTGTCCACTGGTGGGACGGTGCGAGTCCACAGCTTGTCCATTATTGGGATGGTGCTGGTACACTACTGGTTCATCTACGGGACGGTACTGTTCCGCAAGCTGTTCTAATATGGGATCGTAATGTCCCGTAACCGGTTCATCACTAGTCCCAATAGTGGCCATCTTGATTTTGCTGCCTTTGTATGGATTGTTCGATGGAAAATAGAAAAGGTAGTCCCAGGAATCTAGATCGGTAATGCATCTGTGGTATGTAGATTTTGAGCCTATTTTGGACGCCATCATCAAATCCCTGCGATTCACGTAAAATTCATTCGCAAAACGGCTACTGTTCCATTCCTGGAACAGCGCCATATACAAACTGATATGGGTCGGATTTAGGCGGTCATCAAAATAGAATTTTTCAAAAGCCGCATTTAGTAGCTTTATATAATTCATAACCATTTAATCAAATGTGTTCTGGATTCGATTTTTATTCATAAGCTTATGAATCTCTTCAGAATCATAATAAATAATCCCACCTATCTTCGAATAGGGAAGCGTACCATTAATTCTAAGGTTTTGTAAAGTACCTGGGCTCAATTGAAGTAATTCCATAACTTCGGACGACTTCAAGTAGCGCTTTAAATTTCCAGAAGTTTGTTTGGTAAGTAGCTTTCTAATGTCTTGGAGCAGTTCA
>JAGXIE010000020.1 GCA_024635765.1 Flavobacteriaceae bacterium
ACCAGTTAAGACTCCACCCTGGATTGCAGCACCTACGGCAACAACTTCATCAGGATTTACACCTTTACTTGGTGACTTTCCGAAGAACTTCTCAACGGCAGATTGTACCGCAGGAATACGTGTTGATCCACCAACCAAGATAATTTCATCAATATCACTTTTTGAAAGTCCAGCAGCTTTTAAAGCTGTTTGGCATGGCTCAATGGTACGTTTTACTAAATCATCAATCAATTGTTCAAATTTTGATCTTGTCAAAGTACGAACCAAGTGTTTAGGTCCGCTTGCAGTTGCTGTTACATATGGTAAGTTGATCTCTGTTTGAGCAGAAGATGACAATTCGATTTTAGCTTTTTCAGCAGCTTCTTTTAACCTTTGAAGTGCCATTGGGTCTTTACGCAAGTCAATATCTTCTTCAGACTTAAACTCCTCTGCCAACCAATCAATTACTTTTTGGTCTACATCATCACCACCTAAATGGGTATCTCCGTCAGTTGCTAATACTTCAAAAACTCCATCACCTAATTCTAAAATAGAAACGTCATGTGTTCCTCCACCGAAGTCAAAAACCACTATTTTTTGGTCTTTACCTCTTTTGTCCAAACCGTAAGCCAATGCGGCAGCTGTTGGTTCGTTGATGATACGACGAACTTTCAAACCTGCAATCTCACCAGCTTCTTTTGTGGCTTGACGTTGTGAATCATTAAAATATGCAGGCACTGTGATAACTGCTTCAGTAACGGTAGTTCCTAAATAATCTTCAGCTGTTTTCTTCATTTTTTGAAGAATCATTGCAGACAATTCTTGAGGTGTGTATAAACGACCATCGATATCTACACGAGGTGTATCGTTGTCACCTTTGACTACTTTGTATGGTACACGTTCTGCTTCTTTTTTAGATTCAGAATATTTATTACCCATAAAACGTTTGACAGAATAAACTGTTTTTGTCGGGTTAGTCACTGCCTGACGCTTTGCTGGATCACCAACTTTAATTTCGCCTCCTTCTACAAAAGCGATAACAGATGGTGTAGTTCTTTTACCTTCTGCATTAGGGATAACAACTGGCTCGTTACCTTCCATTACCGAAACGCAAGAGTTGGTTGTCCCTAAATCGATTCCAATTATTTTACTCATGATTTATATGTTATTGTGTTGAATATTAATTTTTAATTTCTCTTACTATATGTCAATGATTATGCCATGACAAAAAATATGACATGATGTCATTTTTTTATATTCTTAACAATATCTGAATAAACAATAATTAATATTTGTAGTATATTTAACATCTAAAAATATATTTTATGAAAAAATTACTGTCATTGCTTTGTCTATTGGTATTAATCACAGCCTGCGAAGGAGACCAAGGTCCTCCAGGACCTCCAGGACCTCCAGGCTCAGATGGTGGACTCCTTGTCTCTGGTGCTTTTGAAATAGAAATCGACTTTAATGCCAATAATAATTACGAATTTGTAGAACCTTATGGTTTTGATGTCTTTCCTGCTGACGTAACGCTGGTTTATATTCGATGGGAAGTAATCGATGGTCAAGAAATCTGGCGTTTAATTCCTCAAAATGTGATATTCCAAGAAGGAACACTCATTTATAATTATGATTTCACCCAAGAGGATGTTCGTTTCTTTTTAGATGGCACAATTGACTTTGGAATATTGGATTCTTCTTATACGCAAAATCAAGTCTTTAGAGTGGTGGTGGTTCCTGCTGATAATGTAGATGGTATAGATATTTCTGATTTCAACACCGTAATGGATATGAATGGAATTGAGAGTTTTACCAAGAAATAAAGCATGCCTAAATTATTAATAAAAGTCCGGAAATAAGTTTCGGACTTTTTGTTGCAATTATGTGAGAATCAATTTCTCTAACAAAATGTATATTTGTCGCACTAAATCAATTGAATAAATGGAGTGTATTTCGGTGTTTGACATGTTAAAGATTGGTGTTGGACCTTCAAGTTCACACACCCTAGGTCCTTGGCGTGCAGCTGAACGTTGGCTAAAAGAATTAAAAACCAATAACAAGTTTGACAAGGTCGAAAAAATAACTATTGACCTATACGGTTCACTTTCGCTTACTGGAAAAGGTCACGCCACAGATTATGCAGTAATGCTGGGTTTGTGTGGAGCTAATCCGGAAAGCATTCCAACGGAAAGTATTGATATTATTATTGCTTCCATAAAAAACACCCATACATTAATGTTGAACAATGAATTTCCTTTGACATTCAATCCGACAACAGATATTGTATTCAATAAAAAATTCTTGCCTTTTCATTCGAATGGAATCAAGTTTACCGCAACCATTGAGGGACGAAAAACGAGTTCCACATTTTACTCCATCGGTGGTGGTTTTGTAGTAAAAGAGGAACGCAAAAATTCAAAACGCAACAAAGAGATTTTCAATAACACATTTCCTTACCCTGTCAAATTAGGAACTGAATTGCTATCATATTGTAAAGAATTAAATCTTCCAATTTCTAGCGTGGTTTTAGAAAACGAAAAATCAATTAGAGATCTGGAGACTATTGATTTTGAGCTGCAACGCATTTGGAACACGATGTTGGAATGCATGTATATCGGTTGTCATACGGAGGGAAACTTACCAGGTGGATTAAATGTAAGGCGTCGTGCTTTTGACATGCACCAAAACCTTAAAGGTGAAATTGCTTATGAGTTGCCACAGGAATGGTTGATAAGCATTAGAAAAACTGAAGTAAAGTTTCGTCAAATCTTAAAATGGGTCAGTTGTTTTGCGCTTTCGGTTAATGAAGTCAATGCTTCACTTGGAAGAGTTGTTACTGCACCAACCAATGGAAGTGCTGGTGTGATCCCAGCCGTTTTGATGTATTATATGGTCATTGAAAATCATGAAGCCGATTTTGAACATATTAAAAAATTCTTATTAGTCGCTGGAGAAATTGGAAGCATCTTTAAAAAGGGCGCCACAATTTCAGCAGCAATGGGAGGTTGTCAGGCAGAAATCGGTGTCTCGTCAGCGATGGCGGCAGGTGCTTTATGCGAATTGTTAGGTGGCACACCCGAACAGGTACTGGTCGCGGCTGAAATCGCAATGGAACATCATCTTGGAATGACCTGTGATCCCATTGGTGGTTTGGTACAAATTCCTTGTATAGAAAGAAACGCTATGGGAGCGATTAAAGCGATAAATGCAACTGAACTAGCTCTGGATACGGACCCTAATAATGTAAAAGTGCCTTTAGACAAAGTTGTTCAGACAATGTGGGAGACTGCAAAAGACATGAACTCTAAATATAAGGAAACCTCCGAAGGCGGTTTGGCGGTTGGTGTACATATGTCAGATTGTTAGAAAATTTACAATATTATTCACAGTACAAACTTTTTTGACGTTTGAAAAATAACCAGGTCTAAAACGAAATAATCTCCATATCTATTGCAACAAACCTTTTGTAGGAATTTGGTAATTATTTTTTAGTATTGATTTTTACAGTATATTTCGAGTGTCAAAACTTAACCAGTTGTTATAGTACTAAATGAAGTATTCTCCCTTCAAAATATGCTTATATATCCTACTAACTCTGTTGGTGTTATTCGGAATAACTTATATAAGCGATTCTAAAATACTCGATAGCGGAAAATACCAAGAAGGCTTTTTTATAGGTGGCTTCACGATTAAATATCCAAAATCAAGTACTTTTTTAGAGCAACGGACTGTTGACAAATCCAAAGTAGAATCGATGGATAGTATCATTGAAAATATTGAAAAGCTTGTAAAGAATATCAATAAAACAGACAATAATGAGATAATTCCTGATTTCAGCAAAATTGACACTTCCAAAGTTCAACGTATCAGTTATCCAAAGAACCACGCGGCATTTATTGTTCAATTGCGAGATGCTTTGAAGATCAGCCAATGTCGCATCATACATTATGGCGATTCTCAATTAGAAGGCGATCGCATTTCGGCATATTTAAGAAATCGTTTGCAAGGGCTTTATGGTGGAAGTGGCCCTGGATTTGTTCCTATAGTTCAAGTATATCAGCAAATCAGTGCCAAGGTCACACCTTCCAATAACTGGACGCGTCATGCTTATTTTGACCCAACACAAGAAAAATTTCCACATAAAAAATATGGTGCATATTCCTCTTTATCACGATTTACGCCTTTTTATGAATCTCTGGACAGTTTACAGCTCGACACTTTAAAGGTAAAAAAAGCAAGTATTCAGATTGGTACTCCTGAAAAACCATATGGTCTCTTAAAGAAATTCAATAAAATTGGATTACACTACGGAAATTCAGTAACTCCTACAACTGTTAGAGTTTACAACGATGGTAATTTGATTAAAAATGAAATGCTCATAAATGATGGCAATTATCATAAATTGAATATAGAATTATCTGCAACACCATCCGATCTCATTATCGAATTGGAAAGTAAAATAAGTCCAGATTTCTATGGCCTGACCTTGGACGGCAGCAGCGGAATAAGTCTAGACAATGTTGCTATGCGAGGCTCATCAGGAACCATTTTTGCAGGTACCGATGGTACCAATTTTCAACAAATGTACCAGCAATTACAACCAAAACTTTTAATTTTTCAGTATGGAGGAAATTCTGTTCCATATATAAAAGACTCTACGGAAGTAAAAGAATATGCAGATTATTTAAAGAATCATATCAATTGGGTTAAAAGAAAGAGTAATAACGCCCAAATCATTTTCATTGGTCCATCTGATATGACAACCACTGAAAACGGCCAACTGAAAACTTATACACTTCTACCCTATTTAAATAAATCCTTGAAACAAATGTGCCTAGAAAATGGTGTTGCTTTTTGGAGTATGTATGATGCCATGGGTGGCAAAAACTCCATGAAGT
This sequence comes from Flavobacteriaceae bacterium, assembly GCA_024635765.1. GTDB lineage: Bacteria > Bacteroidota > Bacteroidia > Flavobacteriales > Flavobacteriaceae > JBPOFM01. Next base: position 4,881 of record JAGXIE010000020.1, read on the forward strand.
ACTGGGTAGATCAAGGACTGGCAGCGAATGATTACACACACTTTTCTTCCTCAGGAACCAAAATCATTTCCGAATTGTTCTTTTTGGCTCTGTATTTAGATATAACTGATATAAAATGAAATACACCCTATATATAATCTTTACATTGGTGTCCTTGAATCTTTCCGCACAGCGCTATGCATTGGATAGTTTAAAGCCGTTTATTGAAAACCTAGTCAACTACGAAGCCAACACTTTCAAATTGGCTTCAGAATCACCGGCTTTTGAGCAGTTTTTTGCTAAACTGGATTCTGTGTATAGCGGTAACCAAAAAAAACTACATATTTTTCATATTGGAGGATCGCATATCCAAGCGGATATCTATTCCAACAAAATAAGAACATACCTTCAAAATACCAACGAACTATCACAAGGTCAACGTGGTTTTGTGTTTCCGTATCATTTGGCACACACAAACAATCCAAGCAACTATCGTATTTCAGCTAAAAGAGACCTGTGGCAAGGCTATCGCAGTTCTGTGAGAAAGGACAGCATTGCTTGGGGTTTATCTGGTGTGACTGCGGCATTCAGAATGTATCAAGATACGGTTTATTTGAAGTCAAATCATAAGAATTATACCAACCGTCCTTATGATTTCAATCGGATGCGTGTGTTTTACAACACTTGGAAGAATGACTATAATTTGGCGATTCTAGATAGCAGTCTGGTCATTTCGGACACTTTGAATAACGATAAAATGTATCGTGAATTTCGTTTCAACCGACCAGTGGATTCTGTCGCGTTCCGAATTCGTTTGAAAGACACAACCATCACTAATCCTGAATTTACATTGATGGGCATCGAATTCTTAAATGAAAACCCGGGCATTGAATATACAAGTATTGGAGTCAATGGCGGAAGTTTTGATTATTACAAACGTGCTGCTTATTTCGAAAAACAACTAGAAATTTATAATCCGGATCTTTTCATCATTTCTATTGGAACGAATGATGCTTATATGCCAAAATCTCAATTTAAAGCTGAAAAATTTCGGGAAAACTATGAAGCTTTCATCCAAATGATTCAACGTGTAAATCAAGATTGTGCTATTTTGTTGACAGTTCCCAATGATGATTATTATCGAAGAAGATATCAGAATCCAAATACAGCAATTCAACAGGAAATAATCATGGAGTTAGCTCGAAAATATCACATGGCAGTTTGGGATTTTTACGAGGTTATGGGTGGATTGGGTTCTTCCAATAAATGGTATCAAAAGAAGTTAATGCCTCGAGACCGAATTCATTTTACGTTTTTAGGCTACAGCATAAAGGCTGATTTATTCATGGATGCCATGATCGATGCATGGTCAAACAGTACTAAACGCAACAAAGAGGAATTGTTAAAACATTATCACAATTTGGATGAATAGGCTTTATGACATCTTTAAGTTTTCGGAAGAAGTTCCGTTGATATTCACCCAAGCGAACTTTTGGATTTTCTTTGCTGTCGCCTATTTCTTATTTGCGCTTTGCTATAAAAAAATTGCCTTACGTAACTCCTATTTGTTCCTCATCTCTTTGTTCTTTTACTATAAGACGAGCGGATTTTTCATCGGAATTTTGATATTCAGCACACTTGTAGATTTCATAATTGGGAGAAACATCTACAATAGTGAGAATAATGTAAAGCGTTATGTATTAGTGACCTTGAGCGTAGTGATAAACCTATCAGTGCTGTGCTATTTTAAATACGCTTATTTCTTTACCGATTCCTTTAACATGCTGTTTCATACTAACTATGAAGTGGTAAATTGGTTGGCACATTGGGGAAACAGTTTTAATCATCAGAATTATTTCACGGTCGATAAAATCATTCTACCGGTTGGAATTTCGTTTTATACCTTTCAGACCATAAGTTATAGCGTCGATATTTTCAGACGAAAATTGAAGCCATTGAACTCCATTCTCGATTTCGGTTTTTATGTGAGTTTCTTTCCACAATTAGTTGCAGGACCTATTGTGCGTGCCGAAAGTTTTGTGCCACAAATTTCGAAACCCACAATCCTTACTAAAGCTGATTTTGATGCTGGTACATTTATGATTTTAAAAGGTCTCATTAAGAAGATGATTTTTGCCGATTTTATTGCGATGCACTTTCTAGACCGCGTGTTTGATGCTCCCGAAATGTTTTCTGGTTTTGCCAATGTTATGGCGATGATTGGCTATTCGCTACAAATCTATGGTGATTTTTCTGGTTACACTGATATTGCCATCGGTTTAGCATTACTAATGGGCTTCAAGCTCCCTATCAACTTTAATTCACCCTACAAAGCGACCAACGCAGGCGAATTCTGGAAGCGATGGCACATCTCGCTATCTACTTGGCTACGGGATTATCTCTATATTCCTTTGGGTGGGAATCGACAAGGCACCACAGCATCTTATATTATTTTAAGCATCATTGTTCTGGGTTCATTATACGCCTTCCAAAACCTCTATTTGGTATTTGGTGTATTGTCTTTAGCGCTGTTCATCTTTGTTCTATCATTATTCAATAGCAACGTTAAAAATCAAATCAACACCAACATCAACCTGATGCTAACAATGCTTATTGGTGGCCTGTGGCATGGTGCTTCTTGGAAGTTCGTCATTTGGGGAGGGCTAAACGGTTTGGGAATAGTCGTTTATAAATATTGGCGGAAGATAAGCCCTTGGGAAAGTAATAACCAATGGTATGCACATTGGTGGAAAATCATAATCACACTCACCTTCATTACCTTTACTCGTATTTACTTTAGAGGTGAAAGCATGGATCATATTGCACGTTGGTACAACCAGGTCGCTAACCACATGGACTGGCAGTACGCTTGGGATATTCTTGTGCATTACCAATTGGTCTTTTGGGTGATGCTTATAGGTTATGTAACGCATTGGTTGCCACAGCTCATGAAAGACCGCATTGAGAGTTTATATGCCAATAGTCCAGTTGCTATAAAGATAGTTATAGCAGCAGGTACAGGTGTTTTATGCTATCAAGCCTTCTCAACAGATTTTCAGCCGTTTATCTATTTTCAGTTCTAGAAGGAATTTCAGACAAAGTAATCTCGATTTTAAATTCTAAAAATCCATCATATGTAAAATCAGTATGGTCTAACATATCTAAAATAATCTCCCTATTTTTACAACATCAAACAAAAATATATGTCAGTAGCTAAAAATGATTATAAACGAATTACGGTAAAAACCTTGGTGGATATGAAATCCAGAGGCGAAAAAATATCCATGCTCACTGCATATGATTACACGATGGCGAAAATTGTGGATGGCGCCGGGGTAGATGTTATATTAGTTGGTGATTCTGCTAGTAACGTCATGGCTGGTCATGAAACGACATTACCAATCACGCTGGACCAAATGATCTATCATGCTGCTGGTGTGGTGCGCGCAATTAATCGTTCTTTAGTAGTAGTGGATTTACCTTTTGGAAGTTACCAAAGTGATCCAAAGGAAGCCTTGCGTTCTGCCATTCGAATTATGAAAGAAAGTGGAGGCCATGCTGTAAAATTGGAAGGTGGTAAAGAAGTAAAAGAATCAATCAAAAGAATATTGAATGCTGGAATTCCAGTTATGGGACATTTGGGACTAACACCTCAATCCATATACAAGTTCGGTACATATACAGTAAGGGCCAAAGAAGAGGAAGAAGCAGAAAAACTTAAAGAAGATGCTATTTTACTAGAAAAAATGGGGTGCTTTGCAATTGTTCTCGAAAAGATTCCAGCTAAATTGGCAAAAGAAGTAGCACAAAGTGTCAGTATTCCAATTATTGGTATTGGTGCTGGTAATGGTGTAGACGGCCAAGTTCTAGTATTACATGATATGTTGGGAATGACCTATGAATTTCAACCGCGTTTCTTACGTCGATACATGAATCTATATGAAGAGATGACCACTTCAATCGGACAATACGTAAAAGATGTAAAAGAGGTAAACTTTCCTAGTGAGGAAGAGCAGTATTAGATGAGACTTGTTAGACAGGTTAGACTTTGTTAGACTATAAGATTTTTAGATACTATTTAGAGATATGCATCGATTTAAGGAATTAGAGATTTGGAAAAGGAGTCGACTATTCTGTTCTGAAGTATATAAAATTACAGCAAAGTTTCCTGATTCGGAAAAGTTTGGTCTTACAAACCAACTTCGAAGAGCTTCTGTATCAATCCCTTCTAATATTGCAGAAGGATCTTCCAGATATTCAAACAAAGACTTCACACGATTTTTAGAAATAACCCTAGGATCTTGTTATGAAGTTGAAACGCAATTTTTAATTGCACACGATTTAGGATTTATAAAAGAATCAGACCAAGAATCCCTAAGAAAAGAACTAGATGAAATCACAAAAATGATTTCGAAATTTAAAGCCTCATTGAAATAAGTCTAAAATGTCTAACCCGTCTAAAAAATCTAACCCATCTAGTAAAGATAACCTACAAGTCCTTTATGAAGATAATCATGTCATAATTGTCAATAAACGTGCTGGTGATATTGTACAAGGGGACAAAACGGGAGACAAACCATTGAGCGATGTCGTTAAATCCTATATAAAAGAAAGGGATGACAAACCTGGCAACGTTTATCTCGGTGTCGTACATCGCCTTGACCGGCCCACCACTGGTGTCGTATTATTTTCTAAAACAAGTAAAGCTTTACCAAGACTCAATAAACTATTTGCAGAAAAGGATGCGAAAAAAACCTATTGGGCAGTGGTAAAAAACGCACCGCCAAAGATCTCCGATACGCTTATTAATTGGCTTAAAAAAAATCCAAAGAATAATAAATCTACAGCATATAGCAGGGAAATTCGAGATGGTAAGAAAGCCATTCTACATTACTCACTCTTAAAGCAACTTGATAATTATTATCTTATAGAAATCGAACTCGAAACAGGTCGACACCATCAAATACGCGTACAGTTGGCGAATATCGGCTGTCCAATTAAGGGAGATTTGAAATATGGCTTTGACCGCAGTAATCATGATGCGTCCATACATCTCCACGCTCGAGAATTACGATTTATTCACCCCGTTTCCAACGAATTAATCCATGTGGTTGCCCCTGTTCCAAGCAGTGATGCTATTTGGACTGCATGTGACACATAAACATTTACCTTCCCATAAACTCCAAAATTTCGTCATACCGGTCTACCCAAGGAAAAAAGTAATGACTCATCATCGGCACATGTTTTTTATCTAAATAGTTGATATTCACATTAGGCTGATAGTTGTGTAAGGTGTCTAGGAAGGTCTGATTTTGTGACTTTATGGATGGATAGGTCTTCTTCCCTACGTATATTAAGAAAGGTGGAGAATCAGCATCCAAAAAGTAAACAGGTGAGGCATCTTTCCAGTTCTCTGGATTGCTGGTCCAAGTGACATCGTAATTGTGGTCTGATGTTGGTGGATGTTTTTCCAAATAGGATTTCATGTCTAGACCTGCAGCATCATTCAAAATAACACCTTTTATCTTACCTTTCTTGATGCCATATTTAGGATTAGTAGTGACCAGCGCAATTAAATGTCCTCCTGCAGAATGTCCCATAAGATAGATTAGATCTGAATTTCCCCGGTATTTGGAAATATTATCCACTGTCCAATTAATAGCTTTCACGACGTCATTCGCCATATCATCATAACTAGCATTTGGACTCAATTGGTAATTGGGAATGACAGTTACGACATCATGCTTTGCGAAGTTACGTCCTAAAAAGCCGTAAATATCTTTATTGCCATCTTCCCAATAACCTCCATGGACATGGATGACGACAGGTAGTTTCTTGTCCATCTCCTTCCTTGGAGTAAATATGTTGAGCATGTTGGATTCCTTCCTAGCAGGGTTTTCTAAAGTGCGGTATACAATATCCTCAATTTTTTTTTGAGGCACAACTTGATATGATATATGAGAGTATGGATATCAGTATTAGGTTTTTCATACATTTTATACGTTGGGTGTAAATTACAAAATGCTTATTTTTGATCATTGATTTTGGTTTTCTAATGGACAAAGTAGCTCACTGAGAACTTTAATTTCAATAAATTAAATTAACTGTAACTATTTAATGTGATGCATTTATTATAATACCAATCCAGAATTAATTTATTTTAATTTCTACTAGATTTGTTAGATTTGCTTGATAATAACAAAGGTCAAATTTAAATGCTATCATATATCAGGATTGATTAAAATCATAAGTGCCGCTTAAATCTCTTAAAAAATATGATATATAACAACCTATCCACAATAAAGTTTGTAATGAGCTGTTTGGATTAATATTTTAGTCAATTTTAAAATCAAAAATCAGTCAATAAAATGAAAAAATTAATATTTTGTTTATTAACATTTTTCCTATGCATGGGAATACATGCACAAACACTCAAAGATTCTGTTAATGTTCTCTATAAAAATTATTTTGACCTTCTAAAATCGAAAGACAAACTCGATACAGTTTCTCTGGAAATTAAAAATTTAAAGACGGATTATCAAAGTTTCTCCGATATTTTAGAATCAAATAATAAAGAGATAAAAAAATTGACCGATGCAGAGCTTTTTTCCCTAAAAGACCAATTAGAACAAAGACGAAAAAAAATCATCAATACCACTGATTTTGTTTTTTCTGCGAATGCAAGTCTAAATGCCATTAAGCAATTGGATGCTACAAGTGATTACCTAACTCAAATTTCAAATCTGAATAATCCCGAAAATTCTGAATTAGGATTTTCCCTGTCTTTAGAAATCGGAAAAATAATTGAATCCAAAATAATAAAAGGTAACTCCAAAATTAATGGCGTAAAAAGGAATAAATTTTTAAATTTTGTCGATAATATTATCAAATCTCCCATTTCTGAAGCATTGAGTAGTGCCATTCCAGTGGTCAGCTCAATAAAATCTGTTTTTGATTTAGTGATGGGTAATGCACTGCAAGGAAATGATGTTTCTATCGAAGACGTGGTTGAGGTTAAGAAATCATTTAAAGTCTATTTAGATCATTATGAGGGTCTTGCCAAAGCTCAATCTGATTTTGAGCAAAATCTGGGTAATTTGGATATAAGAAAAGAGGGATTAGTGTTACTACTAACTCAATACACATATGAAAGAGCCAATACCCTAAATCCTAATAATATAGTCGAGGAGGATAAAAGATTGTCCTTAACTAAAATTATAAATAAATACTATAGCAAGGATATGATTCAACAACAAGTAGATATCATCATCAGTAATAATTCATCAAATCAAAATAAAGGCCTGACTAATAATAAATTAGCATATCCTACATATGCCTTAAATCAAGCAAAATTTATCAGAGATGAAATTGAATCACTTAGTAAGGAATATATATCAATTTACACATCATACCAATCATCTCTAAAAAATGTGCTAGAAAAAAGTAAAAACATAGGTGATTCGACCAGGATTAATAGCAAAATAAGGGATCTAGAGATAAAGTTAGCAGAAGTAAAAGTATCCTTTGAAGACAACTTAAATATAGACCGGTTAAATACAACGTTTACCACACTGTCGCAGTATTAAAATGATATGTTCAATCCGTCAGTTGGTAAAGCGAATATTTTTACAAATCTAAAGAGCATTATCAATAATATCCTGAACACATTCTGGATTCAGTAAGGTCGAGGTGTCCCCAAGATTAGAAGTGTCCTTCTCAGCTATTTTACGTAATATACGTCGCATAATTTTGCCAGAACGTGTTTTGGGAAGGCCATTCGTAAATTGTATTTTATCCAATTTTGCTATAGCACCGATACGTTCTGAAATGATTTGATTTATTTCCTTTCTTAAGTTGTCGTGAACTCTAGTTTCTCCAGCATCATTTAGTGTCACAAATCCATAAAGTGCACTTCCTTTCACATCGTGAGGGAAGCCAACAATAGCCGATTCAGCAACCGCAGGATGCTCGTTAATAGCATCTTCAATAGGAGCTGTTCCTAAATTATGACCAGATACAATGATTACATCATCCACACGACCAGTAATTCGGTAATAACCTACCTCATCACGAAGTGCACCATCACCTGTAAAATAATTATTTTCAAATGTTGAGAAATAGGTGTCTTTATAGCGCTGGTGATTGCCCCAAATAGTTCTTGCCATGCTAGGCCAAGGAAACTTAATACACAATCTACCTTCCACTTGATTTCCTTTTAACTCATTCCCAGATTCATCCATCAAAGAAGGTTGAATGCCTATAAATGGCAATGTAGCATAGGTTGGTTTTGTCGGTGTCACAAAAGGAATTGGTGTAATCATAATACCACCTGTTTCGGTTTGCCACCAAGTGTCCACAATGGGACTTTTCTTTTTACCAATATTTTCATTATACCAATGCCAAGCTTCCTCATTAATAGGTTCCCCAACTGTACCTAATACTTTTAGTGAAGATAAGTCATACTTTTCAACTATTTCGGCACCTTGTTTTGCTAACGCTCGAATAGCGGTCGGCGCTGTATAGAATTGATTTACTTTATGTTTGTCGACAATATCCCAAAAGCGTCCGAAATCAGGATGGTGTGGTACTCCTTCAAACATTAGAGTGGTGGCACCATTCGCCAATGGACCATATACAATGTAACTATGTCCTGTAATCCACCCAATATCAGCGGTACACCAATACACATCATTTTCACGATATTGAAATACATTTTTAAACGTATACGCTGAATATACCATATAACCCGCCGTACTATGAACCATTCCTTTAGGTTTCCCTGTTGAACCAGATGTATAGAGAATGAATAAATGGTCCTCAGCGTTCATTACTTCGGCAAGACACTCTGTAGACGCTCCATCCAACAAGGGTTGCAACCAAGCATCACGTCCATCATTCATTTGAATATCGCTATTGATTCGTTTTACAACCAACACCTTTTTTACACCAGGACAATTTTCCATTGCTTCATCCACTATTCCTTTTAAATCAATCGTTTTTGATCCTCTATAGGAGCCATCGGAAGTAATGACTATTTTACAATCAGAATCATTGATACGTGTGGACAATGCTGTTGCTGAAAATCCAGCAAAGACTACCGAATGTATTGCACCGATGCGAGCACATGCCAGTAAAGCGATTGCCAATTCAGGAATCATTGGTAAATAAATGCATACCCTATCCCCTTTTTCGACCCCTTCATTCTTCAAAACATTTGCCATACGACAAACACGCTCATGCAATTGGTTATAGGTGATATGTTCTGCGCTAGCTTCAGGATTATTTGGTTCAAAAATGATGGCAGTTTTTTCGCCTCGCGTAGCTAAATGTCTATCAATACAATTTTCCGTAATGTTGAGTTTCGCACCCTCAAACCATTTCACTTCTGGTTTTGAGAAGTCCCAGCTTAAAACTTTATTCCATTTCTTTCGCCAAAGAAAGTGTTCTTCTGCAATCTCCTCCCAAAAATTCTCGGGTTCACGAATGGATTTTCGATACACCTGAAAATATTCCTCTAGAGATTTTATATGGTAATTGCTCATGAATAAAATGTAATTTGAAGTAGCAATTTAAGATTTCTATTTGTTATTTAAAAATGAAACATCCTTCTTTTGAAGGTAATCGAAACTGAATCAAAATTTCAGTAATAAGTTGATGGATTAAACCTAATGAACCCATTTAATGATCGGCAACATCCTCAACTCCGCTAGGTATTCTTATCCTTTCAACCATATCTTGGACATCTTGCGGTGGTACTTTTGTAAATTTCATTATCAAAAGAGACACCATAAAGTTAAGGATCATCGCAATTGAGCCAAACCCTTCGGGTGATATTCCGAACCACCATTCACTTTTATCAGGCAATACCTCATCAAACCAACCCAATTTATATTTGATCATATAAAGCAACATGGCGGTCACTCCAACCACCATACCGGCCACTGCACCTTCTCTATTCATCCTTTTATAGAAAATTCCTAAAATAATCGCTGGGAAAAAGGAAGCTGCCGCCAGACCAAATGCCAAGGCGACGACTGCGGCCACAAAACCTGGCGGGTTGATTCCAAAATAACCTGCTATACAGACGGCACCAACCGCCGAGAAACGTGCTGCAATTAGTTCTCCGTTCTCTGAAATGGAAGGCTTGATTATTTTTTTGATTAAATCATGTGAGATTGATGAGGAAATGACCAATAGCAATCCGGCAGCAGTTGATAATGCTGCAGCCAATCCTCCTGCGGCAACCAATGCTATGACCCAATTGGGCAATCGAGCAATCTCTGGATTGGCCAATACCATGATATCATTATCAATCAACAGCTCATTTAGAGATGGGTCTGCTAAATATTGGATTCTGCCATCGTTGTTTTTGTCGGTAAATACAATAAGTCCCGTGGTTTCCCATTTTTTGAACCACTGGGGAACTTCAGAATAATATTGATCCGAAACTGTTTCAATCATATTTGTCCTGGCAAACACGGCTACCGCAGGAGCTGTCGAATACAGCAGAACAATCAACAACAACGCTATTCCTGCTGATTTCCGGGCATCCTTTACCCGCTTTACTGTGAAAAATCGGACAATGACATGAGGCAATCCTGCCGTACCTACCATTAATGCCAATGTTATGGCAAACACATCTATTGTAGATTTTGAACCTTTTGTATATTCTGTAAAACCGAGTTGGGTGCTTAATCCATCCAACTTATCCAATAAATAAGTCCCCGATCCATCTGCCAATTCACTGCCAAACCCCAGTTGTGGTATGGGATTTCCAGTCATTTGAATAGATATAAATATCGCTGGAACCATAAATGCAAAAATAAGTACACAGTACTGTGCAACTTGTGTATAAGTAATGCCTTTCATGCCTCCTAGAACAGCATAAAACAGTACGATTAACATTCCAATGATGACTCCGGTATTGATATCAACTTCCAAAAACCGGGAAAATACGATTCCCACTCCTCGCATTTGGCCTGCCACATAGGTGAATGACACAATGAGCGCACAAAAAACAGCCACCATGCGAGCTGTTTTGGAATAGTATCGATCGCCAATGAAATCGGGTACTGTAAACTTTCCAAACTTGCGTAGATAAGGAGCCAATAACAAGGCCAAAAGTACGTAGCCACCAGTCCAACCCATGAGGTAAACAGCACCATCATATCCGGCGAAGGATATGATTCCTGCCATGGATATAAATGAGGCAGCACTCATCCAATCTGCGGCAGTGGCCATACCATTGGCCAATGGTGACACCCCACCTCCAGCGACATAAAACTCTGTGGTTGAGGTTGCCCTAGACCAAATGGCAATTCCAATGTAAAGTGCAAAGGAAAGTCCAACCAATAGGTAAGTCCAAGTTTGTATTCCCAAAGGTTCAATGAGAAGAAACTTATGTATCATATCCATATTTCTTGTCTAGTTTATTCATTAATCTCACATAAACAAATATCAGAATTACAAAAACGTACATGGAACCCTGTTGGGCAAACCAAAAGCCAAGTTTAAATCCACCGATCTGTATGGTGTCTAACTGATCTTTAAATAATATCCCTGCTCCATAAGAGACCAAAAACCAAATCGACAATAATATCAATACATACTTGACGTTCTGTTTCCAATAGTTTTTAGCATTTTTATTATCAATCATAATCAATGGTTTATATTCTTTTCACATAGGATTTAAATTCGGAAACTACTTTGGGAGCCAAAATGATTGTTGCCGTCATTGTCGGTATCGCCATCAAAGCAAAGGTGCCATCTATCAAATTCAGCATCATACTCAAAGGAGCCACAGCTCCTAAAATAATGCTTAAAATATACAGATAATTATAATAATGCTTGTTATGTGCTCCAAAAAGGAAAGACATGCACTTCGAACCATAATAGGAATATGTAAACAAAGAGGACATACTAAATGTGGCAATACAGATCAACAGTAAATACTTTCCATACCCCGGAATTGCATCATTAAAGGCTGTTGCTGTCAAACTGACTCCATTCACGTCCGATGATTGCCATGCTCCAGTCACCAAAATCGCCAATGCTGTTAAGGTACAGACCACTAAAGTATCAATGGCCGGGCCCAACATGGCCACCAAACCCTCACGAACCGGTTCATCTGTTTTTGCTGCACCATGAGCCATTGGAGCTGTACCTATTCCTGCCTCATTACTGAATGCGCCACGACGAATTCCGAGCAATATCAAACCACCTATCATACCCCCTAAAAATTGGTCACCTTTATAAAAATCTGCGCTGAAAGCATCCGTAAACATCAATTTTAAATATCCTGGAACTTCTTCAATATAAGTTCCAAGAATGATAAGTACCAAAACAAAATAGAGCAATACCATGGATGGCACTAATTTTTCGGCAGTCTTGCTTATTCGGCTTAAACCTCCTAAAATAACAATGGAGGTTATTGCTACTAAAATGATTCCAATAATCGAGTTAGAAGTATCAGTCACTACAAATCCATTAGGTTCCAATAGGATAAAGTTGATAGCTTGTTTTAATTGGTTCACATTAAAAACTGGCAAAGCTCCGACGAGACCACAAATACTAAAAAAAACCGCTAAGGGTTTCCAAGATTTGCCAAGACCTTCCATAATAAAATACATAGGACCGCCTTGAATTTCTCCGTTGCTATCCTTACCCCTGAACATAATGGCTAGCGTACAGGTAAAAAACTTGGTAGACATCCCAATAATGGCACTCATCCACATCCAAAACATAGCTCCTGGTCCGCCAATATTAATCGCTACAGCTACACCTGCTATATTTCCCATGCCTATAGTTGATGATAAGGCAGTAGCCAAAGCCTGAAAATGACTTATTTCTCCAGGGTCGTTTGGATTGTCATATTTACCTCTTAAAACCTGTATGGCATGAAAGAAGAATCTGAAAGGTAAAAAGCGAGACAAAATAAGTAAGTATAGTCCACCACCAATCAATAAAATAAGCAAAGGTAAACCCCAGGCATAGCTTGAAAACTGTTCGAAAATATAGTCTAAGGCTTTTATCATTTAATCGGTAAAATGACTAAAGATATTGTTTTCGATTTATAATATTAGAGATCGATATTTAAAAAATAACAATTGATTACAAAAGTTACTAATTTTGGATTTTAACATTATATTTACATTTACAACAACTACTATTGAAATCTAAATCTACAAGATTATATTTTTTAGATGCTGTAAGGGCGTTTGCGATATTGATGATGCTACAAGGGCATTTTATTGATACCTTGCTTAACCCCTTATATAGAGATGATTCTTACACAGCCTATACAGTTTGGTCTTATTTTAGGGGCATTACAGCTCCAGTTTTTTTCACGATTTCTGGTTTAGTTGTACTTTATTTATTGCTTAAAGCCAATGAAAAAGGAGATGATAGTGTAAGGGTTCGAAAAGGTATCTCGCGGGGTTTTATGTTGATTGTAATTGGTTATGCGCTGCGTATACCGTTTCTGTCATGGCTTCAAGGCTCATTCGATACCTATTTTTTGGTAATTGATGTATTGCAGTGCATTGGATTGTCATTATTACTGTTGATTGGCCTCTATTTTATTGCTCGAAAAAATAGTTATGTTTTATCTGTTTTATTGTTGAGCATTTGCTGTGTCATTTTTGTCTGTGAGCCCAATTATCGTGATTTAAGATTAGAAAACGTACCTGTGTTTTTTGAAAACTGGGTGAGTAAGGCGAATGGTTCAATATTTACCATATTACCTTGGTTTGGATATGTGTCTTTTGGTGGATTTTTAGCTACTATTTTCTTTAGAAGTTCGCAAAGCCGACGCTTCAAACAAGTCACCGTTGTAACGTTTTGGGTAGTTGGTACTGGTTTGCTTTTATTCTCAACTGATGCTTTACATTTGATATACGATATCTCTAATATTGAGATATTTGAACGTGCAGCTAATTATAATTATCTCTTTTTGAGATTAGGAAATGTACTTATGTACTTCGGATTTTTTTATATGCTGGAGCGATTTATGAAACAGTCCATCGTGACAAAGATTGGTGAAAAAACATTGAACATTTATATCGTTCATTTTATCATTATCTATGGAAGTTTTACAGGAATAGGATTAAAGCATTTTTGGTACAAATCTTTAGAGCCTTGGGAAGCAGTATTTGGTGCTATCGTTTTCATGATTGTGGTCTGCTTGATTGTATTCCATATTGGAAAAACAAACGCATTTATATATAACAATCTTCGTCGTCTATTGCATCTTGTTATCAAACCAAAAAACAAAGGGACAGAGTATGATGATGCTTCAGCTGAAACTGACGATGCCTAATCTAATGACAATAGAAAATTCTCAACATTAGTCTTGATTCGATTTTGAATATCTGAAACATCAGCTTTTATAAATGGTTCACCCATAATATTCTCATACAATTCAATATATCGTTCGCTCACCGTCTCAATGTAGTCATCCGTCATCACAGGAACCGTTTGACCTTTTAATCCCTGAAAGTCATTGGCTATTAGCCATTGACGTACAAATTCTTTAGACAATTGTTTCTGTGCTTCTCCTCTATCTTGACGTTTTTGATAGCCTTCTGCATAGAAGTATCGAGAAGAATCTGGTGTGTGGATTTCATCGATAAGGACAATTTTCCCTTCCTTGGTTTTGCCAAATTCATATTTCGTATCAACCAATATCAATCCTCTGCTAGCTGCGATTTCTGTTCCGCGTTGAAATAGTTTTCTAGTATAATCTTCCAGAACCTCATAGTCTTCTATTGACACAATACCTCGCTTCAGGATATCCTCACGCGAAATATCCTCGTCATGGTCTCCCATTTCAGCTTTAGTAGCAGGAGTGATAATAGGTTTTGGAAACTTGTCATTTTCTTTCATTCCTGCAGGCATGACAACCCCGCAAAGCATTCGTTTGCCAGCTTTGTATTCTCTGGCAGCATGACCTGATAAATAACCACGAATTACCATTTCCACTTTAAACGGCTCACACAAATGACCCACAGCCACATTTGGATCAGGCGTTGCAATTAACCAATTTGGCACCAAATCTTGAGTTTGCGCCATAAATTTCGTTGCAATCTGATTAAGGATTTGCCCTTTATATGGAATCCCTTTTGGCATGACAACATCAAAAGCACTTAAGCGGTCGGTCGCGACCATGACCAACAATGAATCATTAATGTTATAGACTTCCCTTACTTTGCCTTTATACAGACTTTTTTGATTTGGAAAGTTAAAGTTAGTGGTGGTTATGGTATTCATTTTGGCAAAATTAGTATCAATTTTATGTTTTACAAAAGTAAGACTATTGAATTCTATTTAACAAAAAAAGAGCAGTAAAAACTGCCCTTTTTATAACTTACATTGAATTGGGTTAAAATCTCAAGTTGTATGTTGCGCCAATTCCAACGACTTGAATATCAATGTCATTATCAGCGAATGTATTTTGATAAAAGCCGAAAATATTCCAATCGT
Organism: Flavobacteriaceae bacterium; assembly: GCA_024635765.1. Taxonomy (GTDB): domain Bacteria; phylum Bacteroidota; class Bacteroidia; order Flavobacteriales; family Flavobacteriaceae; genus JBPOFM01. Next base: position 20,340 of record JAGXIE010000020.1, read on the forward strand.
CATTATGATATCCAATTTGAGGATTTAAATAAAGACCTCCAGAGTTGTTATCAATGTTCGTTAAGAAACCATAACCGAAGTCAATTCCAAAAAACAAACCTTTCGGTTGAAAATAATATCTAGCAAAACCGGCTACAGGGATAATTCCAAAATCGTCAGCACCATCTTTCCCAAAGAAATGACTATAACCAGTCGCTCCTCCAATACCAAAGTTCGGGGTCACTAAATATTGACCTTTTAAATCTAAACCGAGCGTAAAAGAAGAAGCATCACCAGTATCACCAACAGGTAATCCAGCATTCATTCCAATTTTTAACCAAGAATTTTCAGAAGTGATGTCTACATCTTGCGCAAATGTTGTTCCCACAACGAACAACGCGAATAATAAAATAACTTTTTTCATTTGTTTTTAAAACATTTTAAATTATGTAATGCTTTATAGTCAATTTATGTGCCAATATTTAGTTGCTGTCATGTTATTTTACTTAAAAAAAATCAAAGGATTGAAGTTGAGATGATTGTCCGTGATGTCAGGCAGACAAAAAAATGTCATAAGTTGAAGTTCTGTGAAAACAACACAACTTGAATGTATGAAAAACATTATTTCACATCGTTTCTATTCCCTGTTTTCAATACCTTTATAGGCCTCGATGATTTTTCTAACAAGCTTATGGCGTATAACATCCTTTTCGTCCAATACGATAATACCCACTCCTTCAACATTTTTTAAAATTAATAAAGCTTCCTTCAATCCCGAAATTGTTCTTCGGGGTAAATCAACTTGCCCAGGATCTCCTGTCAATAAAAACTTGGCATTTTTACCCATCCGAGTCAAAAACATTTTCATTTGATTATGCGTTGTATTCTGACCTTCATCCAAAATCACAAAAGCATTATCCAATGTGCGACCACGCATGAATGCCAACGGCGCTATTTGAATTGTTCCATTTTCAAGAAACATGGCCAATTTCTCTGCAGGTATCATATCTCGCAAGGCGTCATATAATGGTTGCATGTAAGGATCCAATTTTTCTTTTAAATCACCTGGAAGAAACCCTAGATTTTCACCAGCTTCTACCGCTGGACGTGTCAAAATGATGCGTTTTACCTCTTTATTCTTCAACGCTTGCACTGCCAAGGCAACTCCTGTATATGTTTTACCAGTTCCTGCTGGACCAATAGCAAACACCATATCGTTTTGACGCATACTCTCCACTAATCTGCGTTGATTAAGCGTCTGCGCCTTAATGAGTTTGCCTCCAACACCATGAACAATGACTTCTCCACTCTTATCTGAAGTCGTATAATCATCTGTACTTTGACTAGTGAGTACGCGTTCGATCATGTTTTCGTCAATCTTATTATATTTTATGTAATGCGCAGTTAGCATTTCCATTCTGCGATCGAACTCTTCTAGGAGGTCTTCGTCGCCATAGGCTTTAATTTTATTACCTCGAGCAACTATTTTTAATTTTGGAAAGTATTTTTTAAGAAGTTCTATATTTACATTTTGTGCTCCGAAAAAGTCTTTTGGAGCAATTTCTTCCAGTTCAATTATAAGTTCATTCAAAAGCTATGGGTTTTATTAATTTATCTGTTTTGTTTTATTAGTTTTGTGCAGATGATAAAGCGACCATCTTTTTATAGGCACTTATACAAATCTAACGGAAAAAAGCATACATCGCTGACCTCTTTAATTTAAAAATCAAATATTTTTCAACAATTCTAGTTTATAAAATAATCTATCAACCAATTTAAAAAAAGCGTATTCTTCCATTCATGGCAATCATTACATTAACGACTGATTTTGGCGAAAAGGACCACTTTGCTGGCGCCATTAAAGGTGCTATTTATAGTGAGTCCGAAGATTTGAAAATTGTTGATATCTCACATTCCGTTCAACCTTTTAATATTTTAGAAGCCGCTTATATTATACAAAACGCTTATACTAGTTTTCCTAAAGGAACTATTCATGTTATTGGGATTGATTCTGAATTGAGTATTGAAAACAAGCATATTGCCGTAAAGCTGGACGATCATTATTTTATTTGTGCAAATAATGGAATTATGAGTATGATCTGTGCCGAGATTGCTGCAGAAAAAATTGTTGAAATTAATATTCATGATAAGATCACTAGTAACTTTCCTACTTTGGATGTTTTTGCTAAAGTGGCTTGTCATATTGCTAGAGGCGGTACTCTTGAAGTGATTGGTAAGGTGATTGACCATATAAAACCAATTAAAAATATGCATCCATTTGTCAATGATGAAAAAAATCAAATCATTGGAAATGTCATCTATATCGATAACTATGGTAACGTTGTAACAAATATTCGACGTAAATTTTTTGATTCAATACAGATGGGCCGTAATTATGAAATTTCGGCGAGAAATTATAAGTTTAAGGAAATCAACAAGAAATACAGTGATATTGTTAATTTTGACATCCCAATTGAAAATCGGAATGATGAGGGCAAGGGTTTGGTTTTATTTAATTCGTCTAATTATCTTGAAATTGCCATCTATAAAAGCGACAACACAACTGTAGGAAGTGCCAGCACTTTAATGGGATTGCAAATGCGAGACACGGTGACTGTTAATTTTATGAAATGATTTTTTTAAGAATAAAGAAAAAAAGAGCAGATAATTAAGACCAAAGACCAAAAAGATGTTCGTAAGAATTGTAAAAATGAGTTTTGATCCCTCAAAAATTGATGAGTTTCTTGCTAATTTTGATGCCAAGAAACAACATATCCGTAATTTTGAAGGTTGTGAGTTTTTAGAATTATATCGAGACAAGAAGAAAACCAATGTGTTCTTTACCTATAGTTTTTGGAGCAGTGAAGCCGATTTAGAGAATTACAGGCAGTCGGAATTGTTCAAAACAGTTTGGACAGAAACGAAAGTATTGTTCGATGCAAAGCCGGAAGCTTGGAGTGTGGATAAAGTGCACAGTTTGAATTAGGCCGTGTTCAGTGTCCTAAAACTAAAAAAAATCATGGATTTTGAAAAAATCCAAAATCGTAAATAAAGCTAATGTTAGCTATTTTAAAAAAAGAAATAAATTCCTTCTTCGCCTCGCCTATTGGCTACTTGGTGATTGCGGTGTTCCTTTTGTTGAACGGATTATTTCTTTGGTTATTTAAAGGGGATTTTAATATTCTTGACAACGGCTTTGCCGATTTATCAGCTTTCTTTTTACTCTCCCCTTGGATTTTGATTTTTTTAATCCCTGCGGTCACAATGCGAAGTTTCTCAGATGAGAAAAAACAGGGCACCTTAGAATTGTTGCTCACAAAACCCATTTCAACTTTCCAAATAGTACTTGGTAAATATTTTGGTGCTTTTATCCTAATTGTTATTGCTTTACTACCAACCCTTCTTTATGTTTTCACAATTTCAAAATTAGGAGCTATTGAAGGCAATTTGGATACTGGAAGTATTCTCGGTTCTTACTTTGGATTATTGTTTTTGGTGGCGTCATATACATCCATTGGTGTATTTGCTTCAACCTTGTCCGATAATCAGATTGTGGCCTTTATTATTGCGGTGTTCATTTGTTTTTTCTTTTACTTTGGGTTTGAAGGGATTTCCAATTACAATATTTTTGGTGACACACTTTATTTAGAAAAGCTAGGTATGGAGTGGCATTTCAAAAGTATGAGCAGAGGTGTATTGGACACGAGGGATATATTGTATTTTATCAGTATTAGCATATTTTTTATAGCATTAACCAAACTTAACATCCAAAAAAAATAAAATGATTCTCTCTATAACGCTCATCGTTTTTTTACTCATTGTATTTGTGCTCGTATTTCTATTTGTGAACACGATTGACAAACGAAAATGGCTCACCTTTATCATCAGCATCATTGCGACGCCATTTATCTATTTTTATGGATTCTATCCAATGGTGAACATTTTTAGCAGTTACCACCATGAAAAATATTTCGATTCCAGTAGTTGGAAAAGCAGTCCTTCATTACGATATGAAATGAGTGATGATTTGGTTGCATCCAAAGAGCTGATAGGACGCTCTAAAGATGATGTCAAAATGCTACTTGGCACCTATGAATGGTTGAGCTGGAATGATACTATACACGGTAAAGATCCTAATTATTGGAATTATGGTTTGGGTATCGAGCCAGGAGCTATGAACGATAAAAAAGACAACATCCTCATTGTTTTTAAACACAACAGAGTTGTGGATGTAGAATTATACCAAGCACCGCTGATAGAAGAACCAAATGACGTTGATCAATCTGTGAATGTTGAAGAATAAATCACATATTACAAAAATTACAATTTTAATAATTGTTCTTATCATAGCGAATGTTATTGGTAATCGTATTTACAAACGCTTTGATTTGACTCAAGATCATCGGTACACCTTATCTGAAGCAGCTTTGAACACTGTTAAAGAAGTAAATTCCCCTTTAATCGTTGATGTATTTCTTGATGGTGATTTTCCTTCAGAATATCGAAGGCTTCAAAACGAAACTCGTCAATTGCTTGAAGAGTTTTCTCTATACAATTCTGAAATCAAGTTCAATTTCATCAATCCATTGGAAGATGAAAAGACAAAAGATGCCAATATTCAGCAATTGATTGAGCGAGGTTTAGATCCATTACAATTATCGGTCAATGAAAGCGGCAAATCTTCACAAGCTTTAATTTTTCCATGGGCACTGGCTAGTTATAATGAACAAACGGTTAAAATTCCGTTGATAAAAAACACCATTGGAGCCACAACTGATGAAACTGTCATCAACTCAGTGCAAAATTTGGAGTACGCTTTTGCAGAAGGTTTCAAAAAACTCGTTACCCCAAAAAGTAAAAAAATAGCGATTTTAAAAGGGAACGGTGAATTAGGGGATGCGTATATATTTGATTTTGTTTCCAACATTCGCGAGCATTATTTTATGGCGCAATTTACCTTGGATAGCGTCGCGAAAAATCCAGAAGGCACTTTAAAAGCGATTCAGGATTACGATTTGATTATTGTTGCCAAACCGACTGAACCGTTTACGGAAAAGGAAAAATATGTGCTCGACCAATTTACAATGTATGGCGGAAAAAGCCTTTGGTTAACTGAATCTATCGTTATGGACAAAGATAGTCTGTATAACGAATCTGGAAGTGCGGTCGCAGTTATGAGGGATTTAAATCTGAATGATTTTTTCTTTAAATATGGAGTTCGTATTAACCCTGTGATAGTTAACGACCTCTACTCCGCTCCTATATGGTTGGCCATGGGTGAAGGGAGTCAGGCTCAATTTCAGCCCTTACAATGGCCATACTCACCATTGGCCGGAACAAACCCTAATCATCCAATTACTAGCAATATCAACCTAGTTAAGTTTGATTTTGCCAGTCAAATAGATACTTTAAAGAATTCTGTCAAAAAAACCATCTTGTTGAGAAGTTCTGACCTGTCAAAATTAGACGGCGTTCCAAAAGAAGTCAGTTTAGATATAGTCACACAAGACCCAAAACCCGAAACTTTTACAAAGGGCCCACAAACGTTAGCCGTATTACTCGAAGGCGAATTTACTTCTGTCTACAACAACCGTATCAAGCCTTTCAAACTTTCAGAAGAAAAAAATAATAGTGTACCAACGAAAATGATCGTCGTTTCTGATGGTGATATTATCAAAAATGATTTGGTCAAAGGAAAACCACAAGAACTAGGTTTTGATCGATGGTCCGGTCGTAGCTTCGGAAATAAAGAATTCTTACAAAATGCGGTAAATTATCTTTTGAACGACGACGGACTTATAAACATTCGTAGCAAGGAGGTGGTCATTCCGTTTCTCGATGCACAGAAAGTGGAAGAGGAAAAGGTCAAATGGCAATTCATCAACATTGCATTACCGTTGGTCTTTTTGGGAGTTTTTGGCATTGTTTTTAACTATTTCCGCAAGAAGCGTTATACCTAACAGTTGTTAATAAGTTTTGTTTTAGAAAACAAGTCGTTTGGGATATATTTGTAGAACCAATTAATTTGACCAAAATATAAAAGCACATAGATGAAATTTATCGTATCCAGTACCTATTTATTGAAGCAATTGCAAGTTCTTGGAGGTGTTATCAACAATTCGAACACCTTACCTATTTTAGATAATTTTCTGTTTGAATTAAAGGATTCAAAATTGACGGTTTCTGCTAGTGATTTAGAAACCACAATGTCCTCAGTAGTGGACATAGAGAGCGATACTGATGGTAGCATTGCCTTACCAGCTCGTTTGTTATTAGACACATTAAAAACGTTTCCTGAACAACCTTTAACCTTTGTGGTTGAAGACAACAACACGGTTGAAATCAGTTCTAATCACGGTAAATATGCTTTGGCCTACGCAGATGGAAAAGAATTCCCAAAAGCAGTGGCTCTCGAAGACCCAAGCACAACTACAATTTCTGGTGATATTTTGGCAACAGCTATCAGTAAAACCATTTTCGCGGCTGGTAACGACGATTTACGCCCTGTGATGAGTGGTGTGTTTTTCCAATTCTCAACCGAAGGATTGACATTTGTTGCAACAGATGCACACAAGTTAGTAAAGTATACTCGTGAAGATGTAAAAGCAAGTCAGGTGGCTGAATTTATAATGCCTAAAAAACCATTGAATTTATTGAAAGGTATTTTGGCAGCTAGCGATGAGTCTGTTAAAATTGAATATAACGATAGTAACGCGAAGTTTACATTTGAAAATTCGGAATTAGTGTGTCGTTTGATTGACGGGAAATATCCAAATTATGAAGCGGTAATTCCAAAAGAGAATCCAAATAAATTGACGATTGACAGAATGCAGTTCTTGAATTCTGTTCGACGTGTGAGTATTTTCTCTAATAAAACAACACACCAGATTCGTTTAAAAATTGCAGGTGCTGAATTGAATATTTCTGCAGAAGATATCGATTATTCCAATAAAGCTGAAGAGCGTCTGACCTGCGATTACCAAGGTGATGATATGCAAATTGGATTTAACTCTCGTTTCTTGACCGAAATGTTGAATAATTTAAGTTCAGATGATGTTCAGTTGGAAATGAGCCTATCAAACAGAGCTGGCATTTTAACTCCAACTGATGGATTGGATGAAGGCGAAAGGGTGACAATGTTGGTGATGCCTGTGATGTTAAACAATTAAATTGGTTTTGAGTACCTAGCATTGTTTTTATATGCTAAACAGTTAAACTGTTACACGATTAAACAAAAACGCCAACTCATTTAGAGTTGGCGTTTTTCCTTTATCTATTCAAAACTAAAATTACTAACTAATAAAACTAAAAGATAAAGGGTATCTTGGTGTTTCGCCATTACTTGCCTTGATAGCATTGATTACTGGAAAAACGATTGCCACAATACCTAAAACTAAAAATCCTAAAAGCCCTAGACCAAATAGTAAAATCAATGGTACACAGATGATACAATAAACGATAAGGCTCAATTGAAAATTGATGATATTCTTACCATGTTCATCCATTTGCGAAACTTTTTCTTTTTGGGTGGCCCAAATAATAAGTGGCAAAATCAAACTCCCGAAACCGGTCATAAGCGTCACTAATTGGCTCAAATGTGTAATAACGAGTAATTGTCTGTCTTCTCTCATTTTATTGATGGTTTTAATTGATTGATGTATCTATATGACGAGCAAAATTCAAAAATGTTACAATTTTCTACAGATGATAGCGCAACGAAACGCCACCGTAGTAGTTCCGAGGGTTGCCTGGATAATAATAGCGAGGTTCGGAATTGTTAAAGCCCACTGCATTGATGAGAATGGCAGAAGCATACCTGTGGTCAAATACATTGTTGATACCAAAATTAAGCTTAAAAACCAAATTCTTGAAAAGTTGGGTTTCATAAACAAGTTTCAAGTTCATGATATTATATGAATCACTGTAAAGCGAGTTGGAATCGTTCATCGGCATTTCTCCAACATAAATATGATTGCCGTAAAGCGATATATTTTTGTATTGAAAAGCAATTCCTGTTGCAACAGTAATATCCGGAACACCTGTAAGTTTATTTCCTGAAAAATCGATCCCATCACTTACAAAATCCTCGAAACGATGCCAGTTGAACGTAGCATTAAGATAAGGCGATATGGCGAATAATTGATTTATGACAAGTTTATAATCGGTAGAAAATTCCAAACCTTTATGAATAGTTTGCCCTGCATTTCTGCCAATATATTGGTCATCACCTATTCGTTGCGCAACTAACAAATCTTCAATATTCAAAAGATAAAGAGACGCCAAAACGTGCCATTTTCTATTGAAAAAATACGATTCACTTCCAATTTCATAATTAAATCCTTTTTCTGGACTGATTTCTGGATTCACAATACCTTCTGGTGTCAATGCTTCTTCCAAACTTGGGTAGTTAAATCCATAACTGACGTTCGCAAATACATTTTGGTTTGAACTGAATTGGTACAATACATTCAAATTGGGAGCCACAATCGCATTAAAATTTCGTGCTACACTTCGATTGTTTTCGCCAACATTAAATTCATCTTGAAAATCGTAATTTGTTTTATTATAATTGATACCCAATTGCGTGGTTACTTTTTCAAAAATAGGAAGCGTTACACTTGAAAACATATTCAATTGTTGTCTGTATTCTATATTGTTACTCAAAATCATGCCTTCCAAACTGCCGTTGCCGTCGTTCTCTTGATACAAATTCTCTATGGTTTTCCAATGATATTCATCCTTGAAAAGTTCGCCGCCAAATGACCATTCTGCCCTTCGAGTTAAAAAATTAAACGTTTTATTAAAGACTAAACGTAATCCAAATCCGTTGGTGAATTCATCCAAAATATTGAAAGGTCGAGGCTCGTAGTGGTCGGAGTATGAATAAAACACACTCGTGGTGGTTTTAAAATTGTCAGTAAACTGATGTTTTAAGCTCAATCCGGTTAGGGTTTGCGTATCGGCTTCAAACCCTTGAGCTTGTTGCCATGTAAACGCAGCTTGGGATGGGTCTTCCATAAAATCCGACTTGCCAATGGAACTTGGAATTTGAGCGGTATAATCAATAAAATTCATTAATAAAGATACTTCAGTTTTATCATTGAATCGATAACTTGAGTTTAGAAATACGGAGTTTCTATTATAATTGCTATTATCTCGAAAACCATCCATTTCCAAATGGTCATAGGTAAGATGCAATGCAAATTTGGAGTCAGTGTAATCAGAAGATATCGAATTTTTAAACAATCCAAACGAACCGATAGTTGTATTATTTCTAACGGATAGCCCTATGGCTTCTGGTTTTTTGGAAGTTAGCAATAAGGTGCCTCCCAAGTTGGTACCATATTGAGTGGCTTTAGGACCTTTGATAATTTCGATGGACTGCAAATCTTCTGGGTCATAACTATCGATGGCAGTTTCTCCTACACCACTTGTTATGGGAATGTCGTTGAAATAACCACGGATTTTATTCGTGCCATACAAAGTTCGTGAACCTACACCGCGTATGACGATGCGATTGGTATTAATGGCTCCACTTTGAATGTAAATACCAGGTGTTTGGTTGATGGCAGACACGACATCCACAGGACTTTGTTGATTGATGGTTTCGCTGCCAATTGTTGACGTTGGCGTAATGACCATACTTTTTTTCTCATTCTGGGTATTGATTAAAATGGTGTTAAGGCTTTCGGTTTGGATGGATTCCTTAAGGTAGAACTGCTGGTTTGTTTCTGTAAATACAGCTTTTATAGACTCGTAATCAGGATGCTTTAAGGTTATTTCTATTGGGAAACTATATCGATTCGGGAGTACAAAAACACCATCATTATTTGTTTTAACAACTGTGATATCTTGAATGACTATAGACGCATTCGCAATTGGAAGATTTTGTTCAGACTTTACAATTCCTCTTGATTCCTGTGCTAGACTTATATTAAAAAAAGAGGCTGTCACAATTATAACAGCTTGAATGTTCAATAATTTCATAACTATTTATTGGGTCTTGTAATTTACTTTCCATAGCATATTTAGGGTATGGTCATTTATCAATAGATCCCCTTGAGGATTCACAATGACAGATGCAGATCGACCATAAACTTCCGAAGTTTCTTTAACTGCAATGAAACCCGATGGGAAATCTGCAAGTTGTTGCAACTTACTATTTTTGAATGTAATAAATAGCAAATAGTTTTTCAAAACGATTGTGTAATTTCTAAAGTTACTCAATAACATTAAAAACACATATGCGTCTTAAGAAATTTAAAAAATGTTTAACAAAAAAGAACTTTATGACTTTACGGATTGACTATTTAGTAGTGCCTCTCAAAACTAGATTTGTTTTAATGGTTTTAACTTTGATATCGGTTTGCGATTTCATTTTAATACGTTCCAATAACAAATCAACAGACGCTTTTCCAATATCAATGGCAGGTTGTGAAATAGTTGATAGTTTTGGCTCTGTAAATGGCAACACATTTTCATCTGAAAAACCAATGATTGATAAGTTGTTCGGCACTTCAATACCTTTTTTTAAGGCTTTATGAAGGGCTACAACGCCAGTTGTGTTGTCAATGGACAGAATGCCATCAACTTTAGGGTACTGGGTGTATAATGCCTCAATACACTCCTCAATTTGGTCATTGTTTCCTATGTGAATCAAAATAGGTTTGTTTTTGTAGTCTGATGATTCTTCTAGAGCTTTTAAATAACCATTGACGCGCAATTTGCCTACACTCAATTCTTCTATATTACTTAAAAGAACAATTTGTTTTCTCCCTTCTTTCAACAGAAAGTTAGTGGCTTCGTAGGCAGCACCAAAATCATCAATGATGACCTTATCACAATTAATCTCATCAGTTACTCTATCGAACATTACAACTGGTAAATCTTGTTGTAAAACACTTTCTATATGTTGCGTTTGGTTGTTAATTTGCGTTTCTTCTGCAATCGAAATAATAAATCCATCGACACTCCCATTACCCAAAACTTCAAGGCTTTGCAGTTCTTTAGAGTAGGATTCATTACTAATACAAATGATGATGTCATATCCCTTTTTCGTTGCTTCCTCTTCGATTCCATAAAGGACTTTTGCGAAAAAATGGTTAAGGATATTCGGGATAATAACCCCAAAAGTTTTCGTCTTATTACTCTTAAGACTTAAGGCGACTTTGTTTGGTTGGTAATTGAGTTCTTGAGCTAATGCTTTAACTCGTTCAATAGTATCTTTACTTATTTCGTCGCTTTCATGTAAGGCTTTAGAAACTGTCGAAACTGAAACATTGAGTTTTTGAGCTAATTGCTTTAAAGTTACCATAGGCTATAAAAACAAAAAAGAGTGCATTGATAAAAATACACTCTTTATATTGATTAATGAAATGATGATTAATTTTTTATCAACTTGACAGTATTGACATTACCATTTGTATTTATTCTTGCAAAATACAAACCAGTTTTAAGATTAGAACCGTCAATCGAAGTCTCACTTGAATTAGGAGTAATCGATAATACATTCTTTCCAACCATATCAAAAACGTCAATGGAATTCATTGTGGTATTTTGTGTTTTAACCGTCCAACTATCTTTTGCGGGATTAGGAAAAACATTGAAAGATGCCGTGTCGAATTCATTGATTCCTAAAACAGTATTATTATGTAAATATAAATTGTCATAATATACTGTGCCTAAATCAGAAGTGATAATAAACTGCACCAAATCATTTCTACTACTACCATTAATTGGAGTAAAACTAGATAGAGGTATGTCAAAAGAGATCCATGTTCCAGGATTTGTGTTTGGTAACGCTGGAGTACTTCCATTATTAAATGACTTCTCTATTGCATTTGCTTCCGCTGTACCCCCATTCCAATTTGAAAATTTTACATTAAAACTTTTATCCATTGTTGGAGTGTTAGTAAAAATATCTATATGAAAATGTGTCATTGACGTTGCATCAAATCTTCCGGTAATGAACTCTACGCCTTCACAACCAAGGTTTGACACTTTTTTTATCGGATTTCCACCAACAGTAGCATCTGTAGTAGTTGCTCCACACCAAGGCGTATCAAATGTATCAACGGCAATATTTGCATAAGCATCACTGAAAATTGATCTTACAGCTTCCGGAGCTCTATTAGGAGGTGTTGGTGCAGCATTAGGAGGCAGTGTTGCACACGGCGCACAAACGCCACCACAATCAATACCAGTCTCATCTTGATTCATAATACCATCACTACAGGATTCTACTACTTCACCTTCAGGAACTTGAATATTATCGAAATAAAGTGTTTGGGTAGTAGTTCTAGCCGCAAAATCAGGTAAAACTACAAGTCTATTATAGGTATTTCCTATTTGATCTGTAAAGTCAATAGTAATTTCTTCCCATTGATTGATTAAAGTATTGGGAACTTTTTTTTCTATTGGAGCACTGACTCCTTCAAACTTAATACCCACATCGCTGATTCTTGATTTGTAAACCATAATTTTTACAATAGAGTTAGTTGCATCAAAAGTGAATGTTAAATTATCGTCTGTAAAAACCAAAGCCCAAGGTTGATCTGTTGGATTAGCTATAAATTCAACAACTGTGGCCGAAGTGTTAATGCCTCCACTCACTGGGTTTGCAATTACAGCAAAACTTGGAGCAACTTCCGTTGCAGTCCATGACCAACCATTACCTACACCAGCTGGTTCAAAATCAATTGTGTGTGTAGCTTGGGAATACCCAATATAAGTTGTCAAAATAAAAAATAATAGAGTAATTTTTTTCATAATAGTTACTTGTGTTTAATTAATATTTAGTAAAAAA
>JAGXIE010000021.1 GCA_024635765.1 Flavobacteriaceae bacterium
CAGTAGATTTGTCATGGCCTCGGTCGTTGGACTCACCTTTCAAAAACTTCATGCACAAAAGCATTTCGCTATAATTGAAAAGAACTATAATGTTAGGGCTAAAGATTTGTCGCATGATTTAAATGCAACTAAAGACACACTCATTCTTCAAAGTCCGAAGACCATTGATTACGTTTACGCGATTAATACAGACTATAAGCGCGAAATAGATTTTTACAATAACACCAATTCTCTTAAAATTCCATTGAATCAATTGAGCAAAGGAAAGCATGTATTTGTGGTTGGAAACCAACGCATGCAAATAATTTTCGTAGTCCGGGTTCAAAAAGACAGTGGTAGGTTAGCCTTGGTCTCTAAAGAAGAAGTGACCACTCCTGGCAACTAATTATAAATCAAATATTTTTTTCGAAGTAATTTAAAACTGTTCAATTCTTTTTGCCAAGAGTCCTTAATATCTTCCTCGTTCAATCCTTGTTCAATTTGTTGTCGAAGTTTCTTCGTGCCTGCTAGTTTTGTAAAAAAATCATTGAAGAAAATTTTCTTGTCTACAGAATGATTATAGGCTTCAATCAGCCATTTCAATTCAATGGCATTTAAAGGTTTCGAGTTGCTCAAATCTTTTCCATAACATAATTTTCCTTGATGCAAGGGTGATTTTGCCCCTTCGTTAGGTTGAGGTACGAATTTGAAAGAACAGTAATCCTTGTACAGATAGGGACTTCCGAAAACTTGGAATTGTTTACTGGTCCCGCGGCCTACACTCACATTAGTGCCTTCAAAAAAACATAAGCTTGGATAAAGATTGATAGCTGTATCGTTGGGTAAATTAGGAGAAGGTTTAATAGGCAAGCTGTATGGGGTTTTATGCAGATAATTATTAATCGGTATGACAATCAATTCACATTGCACTCCATTTTTGAGCCACTTTTCACCATTGATCATTAGTGCATATTCGCCTATCGTCATTCCATGAACAACTGGAACTGGGTGCATCCCAACAAAACTAGCATGTTCAGGTTCTAGAACTGGCCCATCAATAAAATTACCATTTGGGTTCGGTCTATCTAAAATCAGGACAGTTATGTTCGCTTCCGCGCAGGCCTCCATAATATAATGCAGGGTCGAAATGTAAGTATAAAATCGAGCGCCCACATCCTGAAGGTCAAAAACCATAATGTCTATTACGGATACACCAGCCTTAACATCCTTTTCATACGTTGCAGTTTCTTTAAGTTGTTCGAGTTTTGGCTTTTTGTTGTCACCATATAAAGAGATGATTGGAATCCCAGTTTTTGTGTCATGCCCATCTTTGATGTATTCACCAGCATCGGCAGTCCCTCTAAAACCATGTTCTGGAGCAAATACTTTTTTCACGTCGATTTTCAAAGCTAGTAGAGAATCCACTAGATGTGTGAAGGTACGGTTATCACCCTTAAAAATCACTGAAGTCTGATTTGCTACAATTCCAACTTTCTTGCTTTTCAAAAGTTTCAAATACAAGTCTATCTGGTTTGCCCCAACACTTAAATTATGCAAACTCAAGTCTTCAGGATTTAGTCCAGACTCATCAAGCTTCGCAATATTTTCCTCAGTTTTCGGTACTTGTTGATCGGCCTTTAAGCTCTTTTCTTGATTCGAAAAATTTCCACAAGAAATCACTGTCAAAACAATCCCGATAATAATTGGGAAAAACGTATTTTTGAACATCATTAAATGCATTTGCAAATTTGAATTACGAGTTTTTTATAGCTAAACGTATTATAGGCAATAAAGCGTATAAAAGTAGTGTATCGGCACCAATAATAAAAATTGGTATTGCCGCCATTGCGATAGGAATTATAGTCATGCTTATCGCTATTGCCACTGGATTTGGCTTACAGCAAAAAATTAGGGATAAAGTGGTGGCATTCAATGGCCATGTGAGCATTACTAATTTTGATTCTAATGTTTCCGATGAATCTGAAATGCCAATTAGTATCAAACAAGATTTCTACCCAAAATTTACGAGCGTCAATGGAGTTACACACATTCAGGCAGTGGCGACCAAATTTGGTGTCGTGCGCACCGAAAGTGATTTTGAAGGAATTGTTCTAAAAGGTGTTGGGGTAGATTATGATTGGCGATATTTTAATGAATTTTTGGTCGAAGGACGCCTGCCAGATTACAGTTCAGAATTGAATAATGAAGTATTGATTTCGCAGTATCTCGCTAACAGACTACAATTCAAGCTCAACGAGACCTTTCAGACCGTTTTCGGAAAGGAAGATATCAACCAAATACCATTTATAAGGACATTTAAGATTGTAGGTATTTATAATTCCGGATTTCAGGAATTAGATGAAAAGTTTGTGATTGGAGACCTTCGACATGTACAGCGTATGAATAAATGGGAGTCAGATCAAGTTGGTAATTTTGAAGTATTCATCGATGATTTTTCCCAGATAGAAAAGAAAGGTGTAGATATTTATCAAGCCATTCCTTCCAACCTAAATTCCGAAACCGTAGTTCAGAAATATTACTCCATTTTTGAATGGATTAACATCTTTGATAATAATACTTATGGCATTATTGGCATCATGATTTTGGTCGCAGGTATTAATATGATTACTGCCTTACTTGTATTGATTTTAGAACGTACACAAATGATTGGCATTCTCAAGGCATTGGGCAGTAGCAATTGGAGTATCCGAAAAGTGTTTTTATATAACGCAACCTATTTAATAGGCTTGGGATTGCTTTGGGGAAATGTCATAGGTATTGGATTGCTCCTCGCTCAAAAATACTTCAAGCTAATTCCTTTAGATCCAAGTGTATATTATGTAACAGAAGCACCAGTTTACATCAGTTTAGATTACATCCTCCTGCTTAATCTCGGCACTTTTCTGGTATGTTTGTTGATGTTGTTGATTCCATCTGTGATCATTACAAAAATTTCACCGGTAAAAGCCATTCGATTTGATTGATTTGGGCGTTCCCTTGAAGGTCGCGCTATCCACTTTATCTTTTTTTGTCATGCTGAACTTGTTAAAGGACAAAAAAAGGATATCGTTCCTATCGCTAACGCAATAAACATCCCATTTACTTTTAAACTCTTAACTTTTAGACTAAATTTGCACCGCAAAATAGCATACATGGAATACGCAAAAAACATTTTAGAAACCATAGGGAACACACCATTAGTTAAAATAAACGAGCTCACAAAGGAGTTACCCTGTTTGGTTTTGGCAAAATACGAAACCTTTAATCCTGGCAATTCCGTTAAGGACCGCATGGCTGTAAAAATGATTGAAGATGCCGAAGCCGACGGTCGATTAAAACCAGGAGGAACCATCATCGAGGGAACTTCAGGTAATACAGGTATGGGACTGGCATTGGCAGCCATTGTAAAAGGTTACAAGTGTGTTTTCGTGATGAGCGATAAACAGTCTAAAGAAAAGATGGATGTTTTACGAGCCGTTGGAGCAGAAGTAATTGTATGTCCAACAGATGTTGAGCCAACAGATCCAAGAAGTTATTATTCCGTTTCAAAGCGATTGGGGGATGAGACACCGAATTCTTGGTATGTCAACCAATATGACAACTTGAGCAATACCAAAGCACATTACGAAAGCACTGGACCAGAAATCTGGAAACAGACCGATGGTAAAATAACACATTTTGTAGTTGGAGTGGGGACAGGAGGAACGATTTCTGGCGTTGGAAAATATTTAAAAGAACAAAATCCGAACGTCAAAGTTTGGGGCATTGACACCTATGGTAGTGTTTTCAAAAAGTACCATGAAACAGGAATCTTTGACCAAAACGAAATCTATCCATATGTAACAGAAGGAATAGGGGAAGATATTTTACCTAAAAATGTGGACTTTGATATCATCGATGCTTTTGAAAAAGTAACGGATAAAGATGCCGCTGTTTACACGCAACTTTTGGCACAAAAGGAAGGTATGTTTTTAGGCAATAGTGCCGGAGCAGCCATAAAGGGATTGTTACAATTAAGAGACAAATTCACAAAAGATGATGTTGTGGTTGTCTTGTTCCATGATCATGGAAGCCGATATGTCGGAAAAATGTTCAATAATGAATGGATGAAGAAAATGGGGTATTTAGATTGATAAATTCCTGCGAAGGTAGGAATCTCATGAATTTATAGTAAAAACCCGAATGGAAATTCGGGTTTTTTTTTATTGGTTTTTGAGTTTCGTTTAATTAAAAAGGTATGGATAGTTTTAACTATTTTTATCGAAAGTTAACCGACGTTAGCCTTTTTATTTCACTTAACCTACAGTAAATTCTGTGTAATATTTAGGATTTTATGTCCTAGGATCTCTCCTAAATATCTCAATCAAATCAAACATGAGTACGCAGAAAACCACCCAAATAAATCCTGCGATAAAACCACCTGCAACGTCTGAAGGATAATGTACTCCTAAATATATTCGACTGATTCCGATACTTAATACGAGAATAAATAAAAGCAGTATGATCATTGCTTTTAACAACAGATTCATTTTAAAACGATAAAAAAGATAAATTACGAAGCCATAAAATGCCATCGCACTCATGGCATGACCACTAGGATAACTCAACGATTCAACCGATACTAGATGCTCAATGCCTGGTCGAGCTCTGTCAATAAAACGTTTAAGAATCAAATTGGATACAGCTGACAATGCCAGAACAACCGTTATCTGTGCAACATATTTCCAACGCTTAAAAACTAAAAGTGACCCTAGTAGCGCACTCAAAAGTACTACGATATAGCCATATATATCACCCACATGCGTAACAAATATGAAGTAATTGGTAAGCGATGGTGTTCTATAAGTTAAGACGAAATCAGTTATCTGTTGGTCGTAGCTATCTAATACGTCGGTTGCTAAGGTGTCTGTCAGTTCGACAAACAGATTAATACCGCCAATTACAAGAATCAATGAAATACCGACAGTAAGAATGTAAGGTAGGTTCTGATTGTATTGATGAAACTTACCAACTAGAATTTCTCGTAATTTTCTTATAAATGCTATAAGAGCCTTTCTCATAAATAGGAACAAATATTAACTTGAAACTTTAAAGATAAAGGCATTTTTGATATTTTGGGAAGAAGTGCCAAAAAAATTAGTTTTCATACGTTCAGAAAACTTTAGAAATGAGACTTTATTTCAATTAAAATATTCATTTCTAAATGTGTAGAATCTCCATCGGAATTTATTACATTTAGTCCATGCAAGAAGACTTCCTACATTACATCTGGAAACATAAAAAGTTTACCACACCTAGCCTCCAAACAACATCTGGAGAGCTCATTACTGTAGTGCAGGTTGGACAGCATAATCATAACTCTGGACCAGATTTTTTCAATGCTCAATTAGGTATTGGTGATCAATTATGGGCTGGAAATGTTGAGGTTCATATCAAAAGTAGTGATTGGTATGTACACAATCATGAAAATGATTCAGCTTATGATAATGTGATTTTGCATGTGGTGTTTGAGCATGATACTGAAATCTTTAGAAAAGGCAACTCTGTCATTCCAACTTTAGAACTCAAAAAATACATTAGCAAGGATTTGTTGAGCAGTTATCAAAACTTGTTTTCAAGTCAGAAAAAATGGATTAACTGTGAAAATGATTTTGCTACAGTTGATGATTTTGTACGTGATAATTGGCTGGAAAACTTATATTTTGAACGTTTAGAACGAAAGTCCAAAACCATTGAAGCGATGCTTATCCTTGCGAAAAATGATTGGGAGGCTGTGCTTTTCAAATTATTGGCAAAAAACTTCGGATTAAAGGTCAATGGTGAAGCGTTTTTAAGTATTGCCAATTCAATAGATTTCACAATTGTAAAGAAGACCAGATCAGAACCAGAACTTTTAGAAGCCTTGTTTTTTGGCCAATCAAGAATTTTGGAAGATCATATAGAAAACGCTTATTATCAAAAGCTCACGAACGATTACAAATTCTTAAAACAAAAATTTGGATTGTCCAATACACATGTAGGTCCATTACAATTTTTTAGGTTGCGACCACCTAACTTCCCTACTATTCGTTTATCACAATTAGCTATGCTGTACAATAAAGAACCTAATTTGTTCTCTAAAATCATTGAGGCAACTACCATTCATGAATTATATAGTATCCTAAAGGTATCCACATCATCATTTTGGTTGGATCATTATACCTTCGGAAAGGTATCAAAATCAACTAAAAAAATATTGACAGAATCATTCATTGATTTATTATTGATCAACACGATTTTACCTTTAAAATTCTGTTATGCTAGGCATCTCGGAAAATCTGTAGATGAAGTTATACTATCCATCATCCAAGAGATTGATTCCGAAAACAATAGTATTATCAATACGTTCAATTCAATCAAAAATATTTCAAAATCAGCATTGCAATCGCAGGCGCTAATCCAACTTAAAACCGAATATTGCTCAAAGAATAAATGTTTGCAATGTGCGATAGGGAATTCACTCATTAATAACAATCAACTCGAAAATCGTAATTCTTAACTCTAAAATTATCGTTAAATTGCAGCATGAACGTATTTTATAAAGCATTGTTATACTTTCAAAAGCGCGGTTATTATGTCTGCCAGCGCATTGCTGACCGTTTGGGAATTCGCGCCAAAGTGGTAAGGACCTCGTTTATGTATCTCACTTTTGTCACATTGGGCTTTGGGTTTGCACTATATTTGTTCATTGCATTTTGGATGCGCATCAAGGATTTGGTTTATACTAAACGATCTTCAGTATTTGATTTATAAATTATGGCTAACCCTATTATTAGATTGTTTCGAACCAGAATCTATATGGCAGTATTTCTATTGTCGTTATTGCTGATGATGGGGGTGTTTGGTTTTAAGCTGATGTCAAACTATTCATGGATTGATGCAATTTATATGACAGTCATAACAATTACAACCGTTGGATTCGGTGAAGTACAACCGTTAGACGATGTTGCCAAATTGTTTACAGTCTGCCTGATTTTAGCGAGTGTGGTTATTGTTGGGTATGCGTTAACAGTTATCACTGAATATATTTTGAGCACCAATGACTTTGAAGAATTAAAACAAAAAAAGATGCAAAAGAAAATCGACGGGTTTACTAATCATATTGTTATTTGTGGTTATGGAAGGAATGGAAAGCAAGCTGCAAAGAAATTACAGGCTTACGACAAACCGTATGTCATTATAGAGCAAGACAAGGAAGTCATCGACAAGTTTCAGACAGAAGATATTCCTTTTGTTTTAGGTAATGCCAATGAGGATGAGACCTTGCTACAGGCAGGCGTCGATAGGGCTCATACGATCATTTGTGCCTTGCCTAATGATGCAGATAATTTGTTCGTAGTACTTTCTGCTCGACAAATTAACAAGAGTTTGATCATTATCAGTCGTGCTTCAATGGAAACTTCATACGAAAAATTGAAGCTTGCAGGAGCAAACAACGTTATCTTGCCAGATAGAATAGGCGGAGATCATATGGCGTCTTTGGTAGTAGTGCCGGATTTAATTGAATTTATTGACAATCTTTCCATTGTGGGAAAGTCAAATATCAACATTGAGGAAATCCCCATAAACAAATTATACAACACTACGGAAGTTAAAACAATTAAAGATTTGGATTTACGAAATAAAACAGGATGCACAGTAATTGGTTATAAAGATGGTAATGGCGACTATATTGTGAACCCTGAAGCGGAATTGCCCTTGGTTGCAAATTCAAAAATTATCGTTTTAGGACGACCTGAACAAATACAGAAGCTCAATTCGTTGTACAACATTAAGTCGGGAATTAATTGATTTTAACAACAGATGTTTTAAAAAATCATTTTTTTTTAGCATCTTGTCACGTTTTTAAGAAAATCAAATACTAACTAATTTTAACTAATTCAAATTCAAATCACACCTATGAAGAAATATCTTCTTTCATTTCTCACCGTTCTTTTACCAATCCTCACTTTTGCACAAGAAACCACTCCAGAAAAAATCGATCGCATTTTTCAACAATATACAGGTTGGTTTGTTGACGCGATTTTTTATGAGATCCCATTTTCAGATAAATATCGAATTCCTTGGGTTCTTATTGTATTGATTGGTGGAGCAGTATTTTTCACTATTTATTTTAAATTTATCAATATTACAGGTTTTAGGACTGCAATTAGGGTGGTAAGAGGACAATATGAAGATATTGAAAAGCATGGGGCTGATACTTTATATGGAGATGTTACTCCCAATGAAGAAGAGAATATTATTGAAACTATAAGAGATGATAGTGCTGATGGAGAGGTTTCGCATTTTCAGGCTTTGACAGCTGCACTTTCAGCAACTGTTGGGTTAGGAAATATTGCTGGTGTTGCTGTGGCTTTATCCATTGGAGGTCCCGGTGCAACATTTTGGATGATTTTAGCGGGCTTATTAGGTATGGCTTCCAAATTTGCAGAATGTACACTTGGTGTAAAATATAGAGATGTAGGTGAAGACGGCACAATATATGGAGGACCAATGTACTATTTGACAAAAGGATTGAAAGAAAAAGGAATGAAAGGATTTGGAAAAGTTCTTGCGTTTCTATTTGCGATTTTTGTTATTGGTGGCTCTTTTGGTGGAGGAAATATGTTTCAAGCCAATCAAGCAGCTGCACAATTTGTGAAATTATTCGGATTGGAAGGTTCTAACGCAGCAATGTATTTTGGTATTGTAGTAGCACTAATTGTTGGAGTTGTTATCATTGGTGGCATTAAGCGTATCGCAAAAGTGACTGAGAAAGTCGTTCCTTTCATGGCAGGTATTTATGTTTTAGGAGCCTTGATTATTCTTGGCGCTAACTGGCATTTAATAGATGATGCCTTTGCGTTGATTTATCATGGTGCTTTTTCTGGTTTAGGAATTGCTGGTGGTCTTGTTGGTGTGATGATACAAGGTATTCGCCGTGGAGCATTCTCTAATGAGGCTGGTGTAGGAAGTGCGGCAATTGCCCACGCCGCAGTAAGAACTAAATATCCTGCAAGTGAAGGTATTGTAGCACTTTTAGAACCTTTTGTAGACACTGTGGTTATTTGTACGATGACCGCATTAGTGATTGTTATCACAAACTTTGATGGTGCTTTTATGCAATACGGTGTGGAGATTAAAGAAGGTGTTGAATTGACAGCCGTGGCCTTCGATAGTGTTATTCCTCATTTTTCAATTGTATTGACAATTGCGGTTATCTTATTTGCGTTCTCAACAATGATTTCATGGTCATATTATGGTATGCAAGGCTGGGTGTACTTATTTGGTAAAGGAAAGACGACAGATTTAATTTATAAATTACTATTTCTAATATTTGTTGTAATTGGGTCTTCAATTAGCCTTGGGGCCGTTATTAACTTTTCAGATGCCATGATTTTTGCAATGGTAGTTCCTAATATTATTGGTGTAGTTATTTTAGCACCAGTGATCAGACGAGAATTGAAAAAATATCAAAAAGCAATAAATATTAAGCATGATGCTTTAAATGAAGGTGCAGACGACCTTCGTAAACACATGTAATAGTATATGAATAAGTTGAAGTCCCATTTCGTTTTTTCAAGGAACCAACGTAATGGGATTTTTCTTTTATTGGCTATCATTGTAATTGCCGAGTGTCTATATTTCTTTATTGATTTTTCTTCAAAGGACATTCATGTGGATCAAAAAGAATTGGCAAAATTTAGGAATGAGGTTGATTCTTTAAAATTGGTTGAAAATGAAATCAATAAGCCCGTAGTATATCCTTTCAATCCTAATTATATCACAGATTATAAGGGATACGCTCTAGGCATGTCCAATGACGAAATTGATCGTTTATTACATTTCAGAAAACAGGACAAATGGATCAATTCAACACAACAATTTCAAGAGGTCACAAAAGTATCTGATTCTTTATTAAATGTCTTATCGCCTTATTTTAAGTTTCCAGAATGGGTGACTAATCCGAGGCCTAAATCAGATTGGGTTGATTATTCAAAATCAGATACATACAAATCTAATACACTCAAAGCATTCGCTCAAAAAGCGGACTTGAATAAAGCTACAGCCGAGGAATTGCAAAGAGTAAATGGAATAGGTGTGGCATTGTCTGATAGAATCGTAAAGTATCGAGCTAAATTTACGGGAGGCTTTATTTCAGATATCCAACTTCAAGATATCTACGGACTGTCTCCCGAAGTCATCGAGCGAATTACAAATGACTTCACGGTGAAAACACCTAGGGCTATAGAAAAAATTAATCTCAATACGGCAACGAGAGATCAATTGGTTACCATACAGTTTGTCGATTATGAGATTGCACATTACATTATTGAATATAGAACCTTACACGAGGGATTCAAATCTCTGGATGAAATGGCCAAAGTAAAAAACTTCCCAGTTCAAAAAATTGAGATAATTAAGTTATATTTGGCCCTCAATTAATTAAGAACAGTCAGAATAAAAAAATAGTTTATGGATAGCATGTACTTCACTGAAGAACATCAATTGTTTAGAAAAAGTTTACAGGATTTTTTGAAAAAGGAAGTCCTTCCAAATATAGATAAATGGGAAAAGACAGGGACTATCGAAAGATTTATTTGGAAGAAATTTGGGGACATGGGATTTTTTGGCATCAACTACCCCGAACAATATGGAGGATTAAATCTTGATTTGTTTTATACGGTCATCTTCCTTGAAGAATTACAGAAAATAAATTCCGGGGGTTTTGCAGCAGCCATGTGGGCACATGCGTATTTAGCGATGACCCATATCAATATAGAAGGCAGCCACGAAATCAAAGAAAAATATTTAACACCGAGCATCACAGGAGATAAGATTGGATGTCTATGCATCACTGAACCTTTTGCAGGCAGTGATGTCGCCGGCATGAGAACAACAGCCGAAAAGAAAGGGGATACCTATATCCTAAATGGTTCAAAAACGTTTATAACCAATGGAATATACAGTGATTATCTGGTAGTTGCTGCAAAAACAGATCCTAGTGCCGGACACAAGGGCATGAGTATTTTTATTGTTGATAGAGACACGAAAGGTATTTCAGCAACAAAGTTGGATAAATTAGGATGGCGTGCTTCTGATACTGGTGAGATTGCTTTTGATAATGTTGTAGTTCCTGCAAATCAACTTATGGGAGAAGAAGGGCAAGGTTTTGTTTACATCATGCAGCATTTCGCATTGGAACGATTGATTATGGGAGTGAATGCACATGCGAGAGCCGAATTTGCTTTAGAATACGCAATACAATATATGTCTGAAAGGAAGGCATTTGGAAAGACGATTGATAAATTTCAAGCGCTACGTCATAAAGTTGCTGATTTTTATACGGAAATGGAAATTTGTAAAGAGTTTAATTATTCGGTAACTTATCGTCTCAATAAAGGTCAATATGTGGTAAAAGAAGCGACAATGTCCAAGCTCCAATCTACAAAAATGGCTGATGAGGTCATCTATGGTTGTCTTCAATTTTTGGGAGGTTATGGTTATATGGAAGATTATCCGATGGCTCGATTACTTCGTGATAGCAGGTTGGGTCCAATTGGAGGGGGAACTTCAGAGATACTCCGTGAAATCATTGCTAAAATGGTCATCGACAAAAAAGATTATAAACCACCTACCTAATACCTACTCTCCATGAAAACCAAATCTATTAATTACCTTATAGCAACAGTATGTTTTGCATTTAGTCTTTCAGTCTTTTCCCAAAAAGAACTCAAAAATAAGATTGTCGATTTTGGGACTATGATGCCTATTGAAAGTGCGAGCATTTATATTAAAAATACCACTATCGGAACTGTCAGTAATTCCGATGGGAAGTTTGTTCTTTTAGTGCCTAACGAATTTGTGAATGATACCTTAGTCATATCTTCCATTGGCTATAAAAGTTTCAAAACCACAGTTAAGGATTTTGATAATTCAGTGGATATTTTTTTAGAGGAAGATGTAGCGTCCTTGGACGAAATTGTTCTGGTAGCCGAAACAAGACCGAAAACAGGTAATGACATCATGCTTAAGGCTCTAGAGAGATTGCCTAGAAATATGCCGGATTCATCATATTTACAGAAAGGATTTCTTCGCCATAAGGAACGTAACAAAAAAGAATTCAAATGGCTGATTGAAAGTGCCATTACAGTATACGACTCTGCCTTCGGTTCAAAATCTAACGAAAACATCAAGATCAACGTTGATCAAGTTCGTAAGAGTTATGATTTGAGGGATGTTGATAGTTTATTGACCTATACCGCATACCTCCAGCAAAAAGCGAATATCAGAAACCTTAAAGCAAGGAATTTAAGAAGAGACACGATCAGAACTTCCTCTTTGGTCAAAGCCATCAAATGGAATGATACCAGGATCAATGGACTTCAAAACCTCTTTGAAGGGAAACTCAATTTGGTTAGGAATTCTTCAGAATCGAAAGCACTCTTCGGAGACAATATTCTGGAGATGCATCAATTCATATTAGACACAGTATTGGTAGACAATGACCGAAAGATCTATAAAATCAGGATTTCTGAAAGTAAGGATTATGTTAATCTAAAAACCAAAGGCATTTTCAATGATGGATATAAAGCTGAAGGTTGGATCTATATCTATTGGGATACGTACGCCATTAAAAAAATTGAATATCAACTTGTAGCTGCATCTCCTGAACAAAAAAGTAGGAGTAAAGCACTTTTTGATACGCAAATTAATCATAAATTGGTGATGAGTTATATGGAATACGAAGGCAAAATGTATCCAAATTATATTTATTACGAAACACCCAAACTTGTCAATGTTGGTGCTAAACCGACTGAACCAAGAAAAAGTATAGAAGAAAAGACTACATATGATAAGAATGAACGATTTTATTATACCGTTCAGGAAATATTGTTCACTCAAGTTATCCTAGATAAGGATAAAATACAACAGGCGCTTTCACAAAAATGGGATTCAGATATTTTTTCCATAAAACCTTACAATAAAGCGTTCTGGAAAAATTATAACACACTTTTGGAAAGCGAAGAAGACGAGCAGTTAATACAGGATTTAACCAAGAGGTCTTCATTGTTTAAAGATTAATTGTGATTCGTGCAAATGCGACGATTGTAGCACTGCGCTTTCGGCAGTCGCTCTCTACGAGGAGCTCTAACAAAGCCTCTATCGCTTTTGCAAAAAAAGTTTTAATTTTTAATTGTACATATTGAAATACTTTTTATATTTGCAGCCTTGAAAATTCTAAAAGAGAGGAGGTTAAGATACTATGTTAATAATACCGATTAAAGAAGGAGAAAATATAGATAGAGCGCTAAAACGTTTCAAACGTAAGTTTGATAAGACTGGTGCCAAGCGTCAATTGAATGCGCGTAAGCAATTTACAAAACCTTCCGTTGAGCACAGAGCACAAATCCAAAAAGCGCAGTACATACAGCGTTTAAGAGATCAGGAAAACATGTAATTGTTATTAAAATCATAAACTAAAAATTCCCGCACTAGTGGGAATTTTTTTTGTCTTATATTTAATGTAATAATTAATGTTCATCTAATTCAAATACAACTCTAAATAGATAATGATAAAAGCTTTTACAGAATACTTGCTTCACGAAAAAAACTATTCGTTACTCACGGTAAAAGCCTATCAAACAGACTTGGATGCATTTTCAAGTTTTATTGAGAAGGAATATGATTCCAACACCATCAACGACGTTAATTATGCTCAAGTCAGGACATGGATAGTGAACCTCGTCGAATCCGGAATCTCCAATCGAACCATTAACCGAAAGACATCCTCCCTCAATTCCTATTATAAATTCCTGTTAAAAACGGACACCATTACAGTCAATCCTCTTTCGAAGCATAAAGCTCTTAAAACAAGTACAAAAGTGCAAATTCCGTTTTCAGAAAACGAATTACAATCGGTGATTTCAGAATTGAAAAACGAAACAGATTTTAAAGGTCTTCGAAACAGTTTAATAGTAGAGTTATTCTACGCCACAGGTATACGTCGCATCGAGTTAGTGCAAATAAAACTTTCACACTTAGACTTAAGTAGCCAAACGTTAAAAGTGTTAGGTAAAAGAAATAAAGAGCGATTCATTCCGTTAATAGATTCAGTGGTTGAAACCGCCAAGCTATATTTGGAAACGAGAAATAGTTTAGAAATAATCAAAGACAAGGAATATCTCTTTTTGACAAAAAAAGGGTTAAAAATTTATGAAAACCTTGTGTACAGAATTATTAATGATTATTTTAGTAAAGCATCTAGCAAAGTAAAAAGAAGTCCACACATTTTACGGCACTCATTTGCGACTCACTTACTTAACCAAGGTGCAAATTTAAATGCTATTAAAGAGCTTCTCGGTCATACGAGTTTGGCAGCAACTCAAGTTTATACTCACAATAGTATCGCAGAGTTAAAAAAAGTGTATTCAAATTCACATCCGAGAAGTAAAAAAGAATAATAGTCTAACCAAAATTGAGAAGTATGAAAGTTAACACACAATCGGTAAATTTTAACGCAGACAGAAAGTTAATCAATTTCATCCAAAAAAGAATGGATAAATTAGAACATTTCTATGATAAGGTCATTCAATCCGACGTTTATTTGAAGCTTGATAATACAAGTCAAAAAGAAAATAAAATATTCGAGGTAAGAGTAAGTGTTCCTGGTGATCGGATCGTTGTGAAAAAACAATGTAAAAGCTTTGAAGAAGGTGCAGATTCAGCTGCTTCAACTCTTGAGAGGCAATTAAAAAAGCGAAAAGAAAAATTAAGAGCACATATCTGATAAAATATTTGAAAAAATGTTTTGAAACAAAAAATAAATCTTTACATTTGCAGTCCGTTAGAAATAGCGGACTTTTTTTATGGTGAAAAAAGTATAAAAGCCGATGTAGCTCAGCTGGCTAGAGCAGCTGATTTGTAATCAGCAGGTCGTGGGTTCGAGTCCCTCTATCGGCTCTTTTTAAAGTTCAATTTCTGACATTTGGAATTTGGAAATTAAAAATTGAAATTTTGGATTAAATTGGGGAGATACTCAAGCGGCCAACGAGGACAGACTGTAAATCTGTTGGTTTCACCTTCGCAGGTTCGAATCCTGCTCTCCCCACAACAAATTTCTGTGAAAGCAGGAATCTCAAACTTAAAATCTCAAATACCACAAGGGATTGGGTGTTAAGTTTGAAAACGTTCATAAATAAATTGGAATTTGGATTTTCCCATTTGGATTTTCCTTAAAATTGCGGGAGTAGCTCAGTTGGTAGAGCGTCAGCCTTCCAAGCTGAATGTCGCCGGTTCGAACCCGGTCTCCCGCTCAAAAAATTCCTGCGAAGGCAGGAATCTTATGCTAAAATTGATATTGGCTTAAGAATGTAAAAACTTTGAGTTTTAGTTTAAATTTTAAACTTGAAACCAGCAATTAAAACCGCCGGTGTAGCTCAGGGGTAGAGCGTTTCCTTGGTAAGGAAGAGGTCACGAGTTCAATTCTCGTCATTGGCTCAATTATTTTGAATAATAAGAACACTAATATAAATAAAGATTAAATAAATTAAACATGGCAAAGGCAACTTTCGATCGTTCAAAACCACATTTAAATATTGGAACAATTGGACACGTAGATCACGGTAAAACAACTTTAACTGCTGCTATTACTAAAGTATTAGCTGATGCAGGTTTTTCAGAAGCAAAATCTTTTGATCAAATTGATAACGCACCAGAAGAAAAAGAAAGAGGTATTACAATTAATACTTCACACGTAGAATATGCAACAGCAAATCGTCATTACGCTCACGTTGACTGTCCAGGTCACGCGGATTATGTAAAGAACATGGTTACTGGTGCTGCTCAAATGGATGGTGCTATTCTTGTGGTTGCGGCTACTGATGGTCCAATGCCACAAACTAGGGAGCATATCCTTTTAGGACGTCAAGTAGGTATTCCTCGTATGGTTGTATTCATGAATAAGGTGGATATGGTTGATGACGATGAATTATTAGAATTGGTAGAGATGGAAATCAGAGATTTATTGTCTTTCTACGAATATGATGGTGACAATGGTCCTGTAATTGCTGGTTCTGCTTTAGGAGCTTTGAACGGTGAGCAAAAATGGGTAGATACAGTGTTAGAATTAATGGCATCTGTTGATACTTGGATTGAAGAGCCATTACGTGAAATTGACAAGCCTTTCTTAATGCCTATCGAAGATGTATTCTCTATCACAGGTCGTGGAACTGTTGCTACAGGTCGTATCGAAACTGGTATTGCTAAAACTGGAGATCCGGTCGAAATCATCGGTATGGGAGCTGAAAAATTGACTTCTACAATTACTGGTATTGAAATGTTCCGTCAAATCCTTGATAGAGGTGAAGCTGGTGATAACGCAGGTATCTTATTAAGAGGTATTGAGAAATCTCAAGTTTCTAGAGGTATGGTTATCGTTAAGCCAGGATCAGTAACTCCACATGCTAAATTTAAAGCAGAGGTTTACGTCTTGAAAAAAGAAGAAGGTGGACGTCACACTCCATTCCATAATAACTATCGTCCACAGTTTTATGTACGTACAACGGATGTAACTGGTAACATCATGCTTCCTGATGGAGTAGAGATGGTTATGCCAGGGGACAACTTGACTATCACTGTAGATTTGATCCAAAAAATTGCAATGAACGTAGGTTTACGTTTTGCGATTCGTGAAGGTGGTCGTACAGTTGGAGCAGGTCAGGTAACTGAAATTTTAGACTAATTATATAATCTATATATAAGTTAAGGTGTCTTGATTTTTCAAGACGCCTTGATTTATATTTACGGGTTTAGCTCAGTTGGTAGAGCACTGGTCTCCAAAACCAGGTGTCGTGAGTTCGAGTCTCTCAACCCGTGCTGAGTTATAAAGATTTGCACTTCGTGTAATCGATATGAATATTGAGAAAATGCCTTTACCAAAGTTTAGGTTTTTAAATACAAAAATACAATGGCAGGATTTGTAAATTACGTAAAAGAATCGTTCGACGAATTAAAGAACAACGTGTCTTGGCCAACTTGGGCAGAAGCTCAAAGTCTGACCATTTTAGTAGCTGTTTTTTCAATTATATTTTCACTCGCAATTTGGGGAGTTGACACTGTTTTTAGTGGTGTTATTGAACAGTACTTTAACTGGATTAACTAAGAAATAATTAGAGAGAATGTCAGAGACAAGTGAAAATAAAAAATGGTATGTTGTTAGAGCTGTCAGTGGTCAGGAGAACAAAATTAAGGCTTATATAGAGAATGAAATAGCTCGATTAGGTCTTGAGGATTTTGTTGATCAGGTACTGGTTCCAACAGAAAAAGTGATTCAAATACGTAACGGAAAGAAAATAAATAAAGAAAAGGTTTATTTTCCAGGTTATATTATGATTCAAGCCAATTTAAGCGGAGAGATTCCTCATATTATCAAATCTATTACTAACGTTATTGGTTTTTTAGGAGAAACAAAGGGAGGAGATCCAGTGCCATTGAGACAATCTGAAGTTAACCGTATGTTAGGTAAAGTAGATGAGTTAACGGTAGACGCTGACTCTAATGTTGCTATACCTTTTACAAAAGGCGAAACTGTTAAAGTTATTGATGGACCATTTAATGGTTTTGATGGTACGATTGAAAATATTAATGAAGAAAAGCGTAAGCTAGAAGTAATGGTGAAAATTTTCGGAAGAAAGACACCACTGGAATTGAGCTATATGCAAGTAGAAAAAGTTTAATAATTGTTACAATAGATAGTAAGTCTTTCGGCTTCCAATCGAAAGAAATACAACTAAATTTTTAAAAATGGCAAAAGAATTAAGTAAAGTAGTTAAGCTACAAGTTCGGGGAGGTGCAGCGAATCCATCGCCACCGGTAGGACCCGCTTTAGGAGCTGCTGGAGTTAATATCATGGAATTCTGTAAGCAGTTTAATGCTAGAACGCAAGATAAGCCTGGTAAAGTTTTACCAGTTGTTATATCTGTTTTCAAGGATAAATCGTTTGATTTCGTGATTAAGACCCCACCAGCTGCGGTACAATTATTGGAAGCGGCCAAAGTAAAAAAAGGATCTGGTGAACCGAACAGAAAAAAAGTAGCAAAAGTAACTTGGGAACAAGTTAAAGCAATAGCTGAAGACAAAATGGTAGATTTAAATGCATTTACAATGGACTCTGCTATGAATATGGTTGCTGGTACAGCAAGATCAATGGGAATTACTGTAACCGGTAATAAACCAAACTAAAACTTTTTGAAATGGCAAAATTGACAAAAAAACAAAAAGAGGCAAGAGCTAAAGTAGATAAAAATAAAGTCTACACTCTTGAAGAAGCTGCGGCTTTATTAAAAGAAATCACTTATACAAAATTTGATGCGTCTGTGGACATTGCTGTAAGACTTGGAGTTGATCCTCGTAAAGCAAATCAAATGGTGAGAGGTGTTGTTTCTTTACCTCACGGAACAGGAAAAGACATGAAAGTTTTAGCCTTGGTTACTCCTGACAAAGAGCAGGAAGCTAAAGATGCTGGAGCTGATTATGTAGGATTGGATGAGTACCTAGAAAAAATCAAGAATGGTTGGACAGATGTTGACGTTATCGTTACCATGCCAGCGATTATGGGTAAATTAGGTCCTTTAGGTAGAGTGTTAGGCCCGAGAGGTTTAATGCCAAACCCAAAGACAGGTACAGTAACTATGGATGTTGCGAAAGCAGTATCAGAAGTAAAAGCTGGTAAAATTGATTTTAGAGTTGATAAAACAGGAATCGTTCACGCCCCAATAGGGAAGGCATCTTTTAGTGCTGACAAATTGAAGGACAATGCGAACGAATTGTTGACCACTTTAATGAAAATGAAACCAACAGCTGCAAAAGGTGTATATATGAAAAGTGTTTTCATGTCTAGTACCATGAGTCCAAGTATCGCAGTAGAGACAAGAAAATCATTGTAGTTAAACTTTAATATTATGACAAGAGAAGAAAAATCACAAGTTATTGAAGAGTTGACTGCTCAATTAGCGGATAATACACATATTTATTTAACAGATATTTCTGGATTAAACGCAGGTAACACTTCAGATTTACGTCGTGCTTGTTTTAAAGCAAACATTAAATTAGCCGTCGTAAAAAACACTTTATTGGAAAAAGCTATGGAAGCTTCTGATAAAGATTTTGGTGAATTGCCAAAAACTTTAAAAGGAAATACTTCCGTAATGTATTCTGAAACAGGAAATGCTCCAGCTAAAGTAATCAAAGCATTCCGTAAAAAATCTGATAAGCCTTTGCTTAAAGGAGCTTTTATTGAAGAAGCAATTTACATTGGCGACGAGCAATTAGATGCTTTAGTTGACATCAAATCAAGAGAAGAATTAATTGGAGATATTGTTGGATTGTTACAATCTCCTGCTAAAAACGTTATTTCGGCTCTTAAATCAAGTGGTGGTAAACTTGCAGGCATCGTCAAAACTTTATCCGAAAGAGAAGGATAATTAAAATAGTACGCACTTAAACAAATTATATTTTATTAAATTATTAAAAACGATAGAAAATGGCAGATTTAAAAGATTTCGCAGAAAAATTAGTTAACTTAACTGTTAAAGAAGTTAACGAATTAGCAACAATATTAAAAGATGAGTATGGTATCGAGCCTGCAGCTGCTGCTGTAGCTATGGCTGGTCCTGCTGCTGGTGGTGGAGAAGCTGCTGAAGAGCAAACTGAATTTACAGTTGTTCTTAAAGCCGCAGGTGGATCTAAATTGGCAGTTGTTAAATTGGTAAAAGAACTTACTGGTTTAGGCTTGAAAGAAGCTAAAGAACTTGTCGATGGTGCACCAAGCAACATCAAAGAAGGCATCTCAAAAGATGAAGCTAACGCCTTAGTTGCATCATTGGAAGAAGCTGGAGCAGAGGTTGAGCTAAAGTAAGCTAAACCAAACCTACAATTCATGGTTTAGGTCTTCCGAGTAGTCGGAATGACCTAAACCCTTTTGTGTATATTAAATGTACATAAAAAACAACTATTTTATTTTAATCAAAATCTCGTTCATCGATGTTAGCACAAAAAGCTGAAAGATTAAATTTCTCTTCTATTGTAAATAGAACGGAATATCCAGATTTCCTGGATATCCAGATTAAATCCTTCCAGGATTTTTTCCAATTAGAGACTAAATCAGAAGAAAGAGGGAATGAAGGACTCTACAACACCTTCATGGAAAACTTCCCTATTACAGATACGCGTAATCAATTTGTCTTGGAGTTTTTGGATTATTTTATTGATCCACCAAGATATACAATTGAGGAATGTATTGAAAGAGGATTGACTTATAGTGTGCCGTTAAAAGCACGTTTGAAGCTATACTGCACCGATCCAGAGCATGAAGATTTCGAAACTATCGTTCAAGATGTTTATTTAGGAACTATTCCTTACATGACACCAAGTGGTACTTTTTGTATCAATGGAGCGGAACGTGTAGTTGTTTCTCAATTGCATAGATCACCAGGTGTTTTCTTTAGTCAATCATTCCACGCGAACGGAACTAAATTATACTCTGCTAGGGTTATTCCTTTCAAAGGATCTTGGATAGAATTCGCAACAGATATCAATAGCGTTATGTACGCTTACATTGATAGAAAGAAAAAATTACCTGTTACAACATTGTTCAGAGCGATCGGTTTTGAACGTGACAAAGATATTCTTGAAATATTTGATCTTGCTGAAGAAATTAAGGTTTCTAAAGCTGGATTGAAAAAAGTATTGGGTCGTAAACTTGCTGCTCGTGTATTGAACACTTGGCATGAAGATTTCGTAGATGAGGATACAGGTGAGGTAGTGTCAATCGAGCGTAATGAAATAGTGCTTGATCGTGACACAGTTTTAGACAAAGACAACATAGAAGAAATCCTAGAGGCTGACGCAAAA
>JAGXIE010000135.1 GCA_024635765.1 Flavobacteriaceae bacterium
AGAATCATAACTATTGTCATGTATTAATTGAAGTACTCTTTTGTTATAGTCTTCGGCAATTTCTTCTTGAATGCAAGCTCCAAAACATTCGTCAATATCAAACTTGAAACAACTGCGTTTGGTTTTATACAAACCGGAAAGTTTTTGGCATAATTGATATTTATCCACGGCATTAAATAAAAAACTTTTGGCACTTTGTCTATTGGCGAATGTGGTTATAGGTTTTTTTCTTCCATCTGCTTTGTCAATTTTGAGGTTTATATAACCCGAATCATCCACGAAACTATATAAAGCATCGGTAAAAACAGTTCTTCGCATCGCTCTGTTATGTATCGGCTTAATACGCTTGATTTCTTCACTCTCTTTTAATAAAGCTACTAATTCGCTTCCTGTCTCTTCATAAGTAACGGCTGCCACATGAACTTGTATTTTTTTTGATTTATTACTTGTACTCGTAAAATGTTGGTTGATTCTGTTTTTGATATTTTTACTTTTTCCGATATAAATGACATTGCCTTGGGTATTATGGATGTAATAAACGCCTGTAATTGATGGCAACTCATCAATAATGGATTTCAGATTCGGTTCCATTTTGAATTTTGGTTCCGCTTTCACTGCATCTTGAATGATGATTTTCTCCACATCTTTGACCAGCAACATTTTAAATAATTTGACAGTGGCCATTGCATCTCCAGCAGCTCTATGTCTATCACTTACAGGTATGCCTAACGATCGGGTCAATTTTCCTAAACTGTAAGATGCTTGTTCGGGAATGAGTTGTTTTGCTAAATCTACTGTGCAAAGTGTTTTTCGTTTGTAGTCGAATCCTAGGCGGTTAAATTCAGTTCGAAGGATGCGATAATCAAATTCAGAATTGTGCGCCACAACGATGCAATTTTCAGTAATCTCAACAATACGTTTTGCGACCTCGAAGAATTTGGGCGCCGTGCGAAGCATATTGCTGTTTATACCTGTAAGATTAACTACAAAAGGTTGAATTTCACGTTCAGGATTGACAAGACTTATAAATTGGTCAGTAACTGTATGACCATCAAATTTATAGATTGCAATTTCTGTTATCCCTTCCTCATTGTACTTTCCACCTGTGGTTTCTATGTCTAATATTGCGTAAATCTTGTTTGTTGTTTATTTATTGTTCATGGTTTTACCACAGATACATGAGTATTTTTTATTTTTTTTCCGAACACTAATAGTTGCGTTCTCCAAAAATACGACTTCCAACTCTTATCATCGTACTTCCGCATTCTATGGCTATTGGGTAATCATCACTCATTCCCATTGAAACGATTTCGGGTTTAAAGTTTATGGTTTCAAGTTCTTTCAATCCATCAAATGTAGTTTTTAAAAATGAAAACTCTGACAAAATTTGTTCGTGATTATCTGTAAAAGTTGCCATTCCCATCACTCCCTTTATACGAACGTTTTTTAACTCTGAAAATTCTTTTGATTTCAAAATTTCTGAAGCTTCTTTTCCAGACATTCCAAATTTGGAATCTTCTTCAGCAATCTTAATTTGCAGTAAACAATCAATGATTCTGTCGTTTTTTTTAGCTTGTTTATTGATTTCTTTCAATGTTTTGAATCTGTCAATGCCATGAATCAAACTGACAAAAGATGCCATGTATTTGATTTTATTGGTCTGCACGTGACCAATCATGTGCCATTTGATATCTTTGGGAAGCTCTTCATATTTCTCAACCATTTCCTGGATTTTATTCTCACCAAATACACGTTGTCCGGAATTATATGCTTCCATAAGGTCCGAAACGGGTTTGGTTTTAGAAACAGCAACCAGGATAACATGATCCGGAATTGTCGATTGAATTTTTTTTAGGTTTTGTTGTATTGACATTTTATTTTTTTTCTAACCTATCTTAAAATTCATAAATCGTTATGCCACTTCGTAGCTTAGGCTCAATAAAGGTGCTTTTTGGTGGCATTTTGAGACCATCATCAGAAATTTGCTTCATCTCTTCCATATTCACTGGTACCATTCCGAAACCAACGGCAAAAAGACCACTATCTACACTATCCTTCATGTTTATTATATCTTTTTTTCCATTTATATACGAAATCCTATGATCATTTCTTAAATCTTTAATACCTAGGATAGGTTGTAAAATGGTAGTGTAAAGAATTTGAGCATCTAGTGCATCCAACGATGTTTCAATATAATATCCAGTTTTTCGTAAATATAATGAATAGAATTCGCCGTCTAAATACATACTAAAATGATGCTTCTTTGAAGGGTTGTAGGGTGTTTTCCTTCGATTTTCAATACGATATAATGTATCCAAATGAATGAGGAACTCCTCTTTAGTCAACCCATTTAAATCCTTGATTATCCGATTGAACGCATGGATTTTCAAATCAGATTCTGGCAAGAGATAGCTCATGAAAAAGTTGTAATGTTCAGTGCCGTCATGGTTTGGGTTATTAGCTTTCAAATCTTGATATAATAAATAGGAAGATGCCGATCGATGATGACCATCAGCTATATAAACAGTGTTCATTTGTTCGAATTCCTTTCCGATTTTTTCAACTAATTTAATTTCATCAACTTTCCATAGATAATGAGTATCTCTATACGTGGTGGTGAATTCAAACTCTGCACGTTCTTTTTGGACATCCTTTATAATCTCGTCAATTACATCGTTGTCTGGATAGGTAAGAAGCACAGGTTCAGCGTTAAAGCCAACTGTTTTGAGATAATCTTTAAAGATGATTTCACGATGCTCGATAGTATCCTCATGTTTTTTGATGATATCATTTTCATAATCTATAGCACAAGCTGCAGCTAAAATTCCGTTGAAAACTTGATTATCTCTGTCTACAATCTTATACACATAATAGCTGGGAGTTTCATCTTTGATAAAAATTCCATCTTCTATAAATTCTAAATAGCGGTTTCTTACTAAATTGAAACGGGCTTCTCCTGAAATTACCTTATCATATTTATAGCCAGGATTGATAATATGCAAAAACGAAAATGGATTATCCCTTAAGCGTGATTCTAACTGCTCTTCCGTATAACTTTGATAAGAACGCGCTGCAACAAGGCTTACTTTGTCTCGTGTAGGTCGAACTGCTTTAAATGGAATAATGTTTGCCATGTTTTATTGTTACCAGTGTTCAGTTTCCAATAGGCGGTTAAAGACTATAAAAACTGTTTCGCCACTTTCTCTGCCTTTCTGCTTTCAGCATAATCATAAAAACCCTCGCCGGATTTTACTCCCAGTTTTCCTGCCCTTACCATGTTGACTAAAAGCGGACAAGGTGCATATTTAGGATTTTTAAAACCTTCGTACATCACATCCAAAATGGATAAACAGATATCGAGTCCAATAAAATCGGCTAGTTGTAATGGACCCATTGGGTGCGCCATTCCTAATTTCATGACAGTGTCAATCTCTTCAACTCCAGCCACACCATTGTAAAGTGTTTCGATGGATTCGTTCAACATTGGCATCAAAATTCGGTTAGCGACAAAACCAGGATAATCGTTGACTTCCACAGGGACTTTGCCCAATGTTTTTGATAAGTCCATAATAGTTTTAGTCACTTCATCACTTGTATTATAACCTCTGATGATTTCTACCAATTTCATAATCGGAACTGGATTCATAAAATGCATTCCAATCACTTGTTTTGGTCGCGAGGTGACCGCTGCAATTTGAGTAATGGAGATAGAAGAAGTATTTGTTGCCAAAATGGTATCATCCGAACAGGCTTCATCCAATTGCTTAAATATCTTGAGTTTTAAATCAACATTTTCAGTAGCAGCTTCGACCACAAGACTTGCATATTCCACACCTTCAGCAATATCCGTGAAAGTTGTTATATTCGCTAATGTTTCTTGTTTTTGAGTTTCTGTGATACTTTCTTTCGCAACCATACGGTCCAAATTTTTAGTAATGGTATCAATTCCTCTTTTAAGCGACGATTCGTCAAGATCTATCAATTGAACTTTAAATCCGCTTTGTGCAAATGTATGTGCGATACCATTTCCCATGGTTCCGGCTCCAATTACTGCTACGTTTTTCATTGAAAATTTATTTTTATGTCCGCAAACGCGGAAATCTTGTTTATATTAAAATTATTTTTTACTAACTACTAACTTTTATCCGCTCAATTAAAACTGGTCAATGATCATGGTTGCAACGCGTAGGGCTTCAGTACCATCATGTAAGGTTACAATCGGTTTAGTGTCATTATTGATTGCATCTGCAAAGGTTTCCAATTCCTCCAAAATAGCATTATTATTGGAAATTTCGGGATTGTCAAAATAGATTTGTTTCTTGATCCCTTCGGCATTTTGAAGTATCATATCAAAATCACCTGGATTCACAGGTGCATCTTTCATTTTTACCACTTCACATTTCTTTTCGAGAAAATCAACCGAAATGTAAGCATCTTTTTGAAAGAAGCGAGTTTTACGCATGTTTTTCAAGGAGATGCGGCTAGCAGTCAGATTTGCGACACAACCGTTTACAAATTCAATTCTAGCATTGGCAATGTCAGGAGTGTCACTGATCACTGAAACGCCGCTTGCTGAAATATGTTTTACTTTACTATTTACCACGCTTAATATGATGTCAATATCATGAATCATCAAATCTAAAACCACAGGCACGTCTGTTCCACGAGGATTGAATTCTGCAAGCCGATGTGTCTCAATGAACATGGGATTGTGTATTTGATCTATAATTGCCTTAAATGCAGGATTGAATCGTTCTACATGGCCCACTTGACCCTTCACATTGTACTCTGCCACCAACGTTCTTATGGTTTCTGCTTCTTCAACCGTATTGGTGATTGGTTTTTCGATGAAAATATGCTTCCCTTTAGTGATGGCCAACTTTGCACAATCGTAATGAGAAAGTGTCGGCGTCACGATATCCACAACATCGACAGCATCGATGAGAGCCTCTATGGAATCGAAATATTTATAACCAAACTCGGCTTCCGCTTTTTTGGCGCTCTCTTCATCAGCATCATAAAACCCTATTAGATTATATTTCTCCGATTGATTAAGCAATCTCAAATGAATTTTTCCCAGGTGACCAGCACCAAGAACACCAGCTTTTAACATTGTATGACGTTTTCAACAAAAATAGAGTTTTTGAAGCAGAAAAAAGAAAAATGGAAAGAGAAAAAGGATGGATGATCTACGACCAATGACCAAAGACGAAATGAAAAGGAATCGAGTGTTTTAATGTCGATAACCTAATGACAAACGACTCAAGATCTCACAAAAAACCTTGTAAGTTCATTTTGTTTAATTTAATTTAGCTAAAAACTTTCCAAACCTTGAAAGACACGTTTAAGCATAAAGGATTAAGACAACAATTAGTTGAGGTTGTTACGAATAAAGGCATCAAAGATCAAAACGTTTTGGATGCTATTGGCAAGATTCCAAGGCATCTGTTTATGGATTCTGGGTTTTTGGACCATGCCTACGTGGATAAAGCATTTCCGATTGCGGCTGACCAAACCATTTCTCAACCTTATACCGTTGCATATCAGACTGAATTACTTCAGGTAAAAGAAGGTGATAAGGTTTTGGAGATTGGCACTGGAAGCGGTTACCAAACGGCTGTCTTGTGCGAAATGGGAGCCAAAGTTTATAGTATTGAACGACAATTAGAGCTTTTTAAAATTACCAGTAAATTTCTTCCAAAACTTGGTTATAGACCAAAGAAATTAATATTTGGTGATGGTTATAAAGGGTTGAAAGAGCTGGCTCCATTTGACGGTATTATTGTGACTGCTGGTGCGCCTTTTGTTCCAAAACCACTGATGAGTCAACTGGCAATAGGAGGCAGGTTGGTTATTCCTATTGGTGATGACGTGCAAGTAATGACTCTTTTTATTCGGAATGGTCCCAAGGATTTTGAAAGGCATGAGTTTGGAAAATTTCGTTTTGTGCCATTGTTGGAAGATAAGAATTAAAATAACCGAATTGATAAACAATTCTAAATAGAAAACGGAAGACAGTGTTATAAATAAATTTGGTGATAGATTATATCTAACTAGGAATTCAATTGTACTTACAAAATCAAATTTCGATGAGCATGGTTTTTAATGTGACTTTAATGACCTTGTATATTAATAATTTAGATAGCCTCACAGTTCTGTTTAATATCAAAAAACCTTAAAAGATTTTTAGCCCAAACATCCACGCATCACTTTGAAAGCCACTTTGGTAAGAACGAACGTAATCCAATCGTAAGAATCTAAATTTTCCCCAACCAATATTGTCAATCCCAATGGTGTATTCCTGGTAGGGTTTGTTGTCTGGTGTTCCTAAAGCATGAGCTCCCAAGATCAAGTTAAAATTGAGCTTATTAATCAACGGCAGTTTCCCAAGAATAAAGCCATTAAAATCATGTTCGGCATGAAATTCCAAATACGAATCGTTAGTGCTTAAGGCATAATAAGGCAGATTATTGAACACGTTTAAATACGTTCCAGCGCCAATATGTGTTTGGTTACCATTAAAATGGTGGTAATCCATAAAGGCAATGTCATCGCCATTGAAGAACTTGCCCGCCTTAAAGTTATATTCAAAACGGCCTTTGTCCCGAATGCTAAAACCTTGCGTCATCCGAAATTTTACTTGGTCAAAGTTATAATCCGAGTTCGAAGACGCAAATCCCTTCTCATATCCCACAATTAAAGTTGGGTACTTTTCATTGGTAATGTTGAATTTTCCATCCGGATAACTAAAATAATCCTGACCAAAGTTGATACGCGCATTCAATTCAAACTTCCCAATGTAATGACTGTTAAACTGTGAAATGAATAGGCCAGTAGGATCTTGCGGATTGTTACTGGTGTATTCTCTATCCTCCTGCGGATACCAAACTTGGTCCGTTGTGTTCGTAAGAGGTTGCCGATGTTCGTACCCGATGTTCGTACCAACGCGTAAGCCATTGAACGGCTCTACAGAATAAGAAACTTCCGCAAAATTTCGGTCATACAGCTTCATATAATTTTTCTCCGCAAATAAAGAAAATGACGTATTTATCAATCTTGAAATGGGCTCATTGTCATTAAACTGTTGCGCCGTAAAACCCCCAGAAACAGACAAAAATGGCCGCTTGATATTGTTGAATTTATATGTCGCAGACACCGTTCCACGAAGCCTTTCATCACTAAAACCATAGTTTACCGTACCATTTAAGGACAGATAACGTTTAAATTCGTCATAATTCTTCCTATAATACCCACTAATGTTGGCATTCCATCCCTGCACTGTATTAAAAGTCAGCGTGGAAATAGGGGAGGTGATGCCCATACTCCAATTTTCATAGGAATTACTGTAATTATATCCGCCCAACAAATCACCAATTTTAAATTTGTTATTCACCGTGTCAATGGAATCCTTATAAGTCTTCGATTCCCGCACCACTTGGATGCTATCCTTTCGGATATAATCCGTGGTTTCTTCAACCGTTAAAGGCACAGGTCTAATTCCTTGCCAATAGGTAGAATCTTTTTTGTTCGCTTCATTCTCAAAAGACAAAATTTCTCTTCCAAAATCCTTTATAGTGATTTCTGGATTAAACACATAATTACTATATACATAAGTAAAGCGTCCATCACCCTTAATTCCAAAAATACCATACTTAAAATCAATGGTCTGTGATATTTTTGCCCAAATCTGGTCTTTTTCTGAATAAGAGAAATCCTGTTGTAATGAAATGATATCTGCCGCAGGAATGCGGGCTTGAGTACCCGTAAGGTCTAATTCTAATGCATAAAAAGTCCATTGGTCCTCAACAATGTAAACGTACCCAGAAAAAACGGGGTCATTTTCGCGTTTGGGTATGACTTTTATTTTGTTGATGAGATTCCCTTTATCATCGTAGAAAATGCCTTCAAGTTTGTAGTGATAATATGTAAAGGCATTATTTGCAATAGGCGATACAATCTGGTTGCCAAGTTCGATACTGTTTTCATAAAAATTATAATCGACATCCACAGCTGTATTGAAGCTAAATCCGCTATCATTGCCGGCAACTTTCGATGCTGTGATTTTCTCCTTTAGTTTATCAGGTCGCAAAAATTCGATTTTGGAAATGGTTTCCGACAAATAGATAATCCCGCTTCGTGTGGAATCTAGACCGCCTCCCAGATCACCAATTTCTTGACCCAAAATTTTCTCGGGAGCATCTTTAATACGGATGAGACCTCTTGAATAAAAATCGGCCTTGTAAGATTTGATTTTTTCGAGATTCGCTTTTCTGTTTTCAATTGCTTTTCTAATGATTTTATCTGCAGGGTTTTCATCAGAGTTAATGACTACTTCATTCAAGGATATTTCTTCTTCTACAAGTTGAATATTTTGAGTGAATGGAAATTTATCAATGCTTACAGGTTTTTTTACTGTCTTATAGCCCAAGTATTGATAAACAATGACATAATCACCGAGTTTGTTGAAATTCAACTCATAAATTCCTACATCGTTTGTCGTGGTTCCGGTAAATGTATTCTCGATAAAAATATTTACGGAAGCAAGCGGTTTGTTATGACTATCTGTAACGGTTCCTTTGATTTGAGAAACAGAAATGAAACTGACAAGACAAAAGAGAATAGCAAGTAGCAATTTAGTCATAGTTCAATGGTTATATTCGTATAGACACACATTTTTAACGAGTGGTTGCCTAAAGCAAATCAAACATAACCATAAAAGGGGTGATGTCTTGTTATCGAAATCTTAAATTTAGTTGTAAATCTTTTTGATGCGGTCGAGATTACGTTTGTTATCTCTATCTTTTATCGCATCACGTTTATCGAATAGTTTTTTACCCTTTCCTAATGCTATTTCCAGTTTAGCATAGCCTTTTTCGTTGATGAACAAGCGTAGTGGTATGATAGCCAATCCCTTTTGTTGGACATCTTTTTCAAGGGATTTCAGTTCTCGCTTATTTAAAAGGAGCTTACGTTCGGCTTTAGGTCTATGGTTATAATAATTTCCAAATGCATACTCTTCAATCGTCATATTAATGGCAAATAATTCACCTTTATCATTGAACTCACAGAAACTTTCAGCAATAGACGCTTTACTGTTTCTGATGGACTTGATTTCGGTACCTGTCAGAACAATTCCAGCCGTGTATTTGTCGAGAAGTTCGTACGCAAATCGTGCTTTCTTATTGAGTATGTTGATCTTCTTTTGCATATAGGCCAAAGGTAAATAATTTAAGATACTTTTTAAATGGAAACGAAAAGTAATTGATAGTTTTACGACAGAATCAAACAAATATCAATTATGAAATATGTTTTAATAATTATGTTAAGTCTCTTAATGTTGAATTGCAATGAAAAGAAAAGTAAAGTTGTGGTTGCAGCTGATATTATAAACGAGGCCATTGAGGTTTCTGGAGTGAAGAAGTTGGATTCTTCAGTCATTGAATTCATTTTTAGAGACATACGTTATAAAGCAGTTCGTAATAATGGTAATTTCATGTTAGCTAGAGTTATGGTACAAGATGGAGATTCAATATTTGATTTGTTAAGTAATAATGGTTTTGAACGAATTGTTACTGACAGCAGTGTTAAGGTTCCAGATTCAATGGCAACAAAATATTCATCCTCTGTGAATTCTGTCCATTATTTCGCAGTTTTACCATATGGATTGGATGGGAAAGCTGTAAATAAAACCTATTTAGAAGAGGTGGATATCAAAGGTAAAACCTACCATAAAATCAAAGTTACATTTAATGAAGAGGGAGGTGGAGAGGACTTTGAAGATGTGTTTATCTATTGGGTCAATACCAACACAAAAAAAGTTGATTATTTAGCATATTCTTATAAAGAAGATGATGGGATTGGATTACGTTTTCGAGAAGCTTATAACGAACGCTTTATCAGTAGTATTAGGTTTGTGGATTACAATAATTATAAACCCAAAGAAGCTAATGTCAAACTGCAAGATTTAGACCAGTTGTTTGTAGAAAATAAATTAGAACTTCTTTCCAAAATAGAATTGGAAGACGTCCGTGTTAATTGATGGTCAATACTTGGTCAGCAATTTTATCTTCTATAATAGTAACTATATAGAGATTACCATTGTTGTTATCATCAATATTTTCGTATTTATTTTTGCCAAGAACGGCATTTACGAAAGCAGGGGTTGTATTGCTATGGCCAACAACCAAAACTGTTTTTCCTTTAGTGTCTTTTAAAAACTTATCCACATAATTAGAGCTGCGTTCGTTGTAAATGCTAATATCAAGTTTGTTTTTATCAGCCGTTGGTTTTGCTGTTTCGATAGTTCTATAGTAGTTTGTTGAGTAAATAGCATCAAATTTGACATTGCCTAAAATATGGCTCCAATTTTCTGAGCGTTTCGAACCTTCTTCTTTTAGATGCGGATTTTTTTCTGATGGATCACTTCTGTCTTTTTCGGCGTGTCGAATGAAATAATAAGTGGTCACATCAAGTGCCTTATCTAATTTTTTTTCTTGGGAACAGGAGGTGAATGATAGTAATAAAAATATTGCAATAACAATGGTACGCATCATTTTAAAATTATTTTCTAAATTAAATTAAGCTAATTCTAAAGCAATTTCAATCATCTCCTTGAAAGTGGTCTCTCGTTCTTTAGAAGATGTGCGTTCGCCCGTGACTAAAGAGTCTGAAATGGTGAGTATACTCAAGGCGTTTACATTATGCTTTGCTGCTACGGTGTAAAGACCGGCACTTTCCATTTCAACACAGAGCACACCAAACTTGCTCCATTTTAGATAAGATTCAAAATCATCGGCATAAAATTCATCTGAAGTAAAGACGTTACCTGCCTTGAGCTTTATGTTTTTTGATTTAGCCACATCAACTGCTTTTTGAAATAACCCAAAATCAGCGGTAGGAGCATAG
Source organism: Flavobacteriaceae bacterium (assembly GCA_024635765.1). Lineage (GTDB taxonomy): Bacteria > Bacteroidota > Bacteroidia > Flavobacteriales > Flavobacteriaceae > JBPOFM01. Next base: position 10,906 of record JAGXIE010000135.1, read on the forward strand.
TCAGCACCACCAAATCGCAACTCATTGACGCCAGAATTTGATGAGGCAGCCATAGCCAAAACGATATCCCTAATTTCAACATGTTTTTGATAAGAACCAGCACTGCCAACTCTAATAAGGTTTTTCACCCCATAATCGTTGATAAGTTCATGTGCGTAGATTGAGATACTTGGAACTCCCATACCAGTTCCCATAGTGGAAATACGTTTGCCCTTATAGGTTCCTGTATAACCAAACATGTTTCTTACTTTGTTAAAACAGAATGGATTTTCTAAAAATGTTTCGGCTATCCACTTGGCTCTTAATGGGTCGCCGGGAAGTAATATGGTTTCCGCTACCTCGCCTTTTTTGGCTTCAATATGTACGCTCATTTGATGAATTTAATCATCATAAAGATATAAAATTAATAATTTGAAGTGGATAAATTACCAGAAAGAATTGCTACACCTGACGAAGTGCCAATTCGATCAGCACCAGCATCGATATACTTTCTAACGGTTTCGTAATCTTTAATTCCGCCTGATGCTTTTATCTTTGCACGATTTTTAACTGTTTTCTTTATGATTTTCACAGCCGTCAGAGTTGCACCGCTTTTGGAAAAGCCAGTAGATGTCTTTATAAAATCTACTTTGGCATCCAAGCATATTTCACATGCTTTTATGATTTCATTTTTTGACAGCTCACTAATTTCAAGAATAACCTTTAAAGGAGTTTTGTCAATGGCATTTTTTACCCCAGAAATGTCCTTAAATACCGCGACGTAATTCTTACTGTTCAATAATCCGATATTAATCACCATATCAATTTCATCTGCGCCATCGGACACGGCTTGTTGGGCCTCAAAAACTTTAGCTTCGGTAGACATGTTTCCCAGAGGAAATCCAACAACAGAACATACTTTCACGGTAGATTTTGAGACTAATTGTTTGGCTAATGGCACATAGCTGCTACTTACACAAATAGCATAAAACTGATGTTCTTTTGCTTCATTGCACAAATCAATAATCTCTCTTTCAGTAGTCGAGGATTTTAAGGCTGTATGGTCGATATATTTATTTACTTTCATTTAGATTTAGGTTAAGACGTCGTAAAACTACGATAAACGGTTGATTTCCGAAAGAAACCATTGTTTTTTTAGATGAACGGTAATTATTTAGTTTTGTTATTTTTTTAAGTTACTTTTTTTGAGACCTTTAAGTTTTGTGACAAACTCATTGAAAATCCATATCCATTTTAAATACGTTGGTAAAAGGAAAAAAGTTTATACGATTTAATGGCTAAGAACAACTTTATAGTATGTTTAACATTTGCAATTTTTTGATTCTGTATATAAATGTTGAATCAACACGCCACTTTTAAAGCCTTGTGTTGCTCCAACCAATTAACCAACCAAATTATTATGAAAGTCCTCTCGGGCCCTTAAGCTCCAGCTTTTCACTGGAGATTTCTTTATAGATCTTCGCTCACCAAGTCACCTTGATTTCTAAAGACTAATTGTTGATCGAATGCATCCAATAAAATGATGCTATCTTTACTTATTTTTCCTGAAAGCAATTCTTTGCTCAATTCATTTAAAACTTCTTTTTGAATGACCCGTTTTACCGGTCGTGCTCCATATTCTGGATTATAACCTTTTTCTGCTAAATATTGAATGGCTTCATCAGTAGCATCGAAAGTAATTCCTTGTTTATGCAGCATCTTTGTTAATGCTTTCAATTGTAAGCCAACAATATCGATAATATTGTCTTTTGTTAAAGGTGTAAACATGACGATGTCATCAATACGGTTCAAGAATTCTGGACGAACACTTTGTTTCAGTAATCCTAACACATCTACTTTTGCCGCCTCAATAGCTGTTTCTACATCTTTGGTGGCGTCAAATCGTTGCTGTATAATATCACTTCCCATATTTGAGGTCATGATGATGATGGTGTTCTTGAAATCGGCAACTCGACCTTTGTTGTCTGTCAAACGACCTTCATCCAATACTTGTAACAAAATATTGAAGGTGTCTGGATGTGCTTTTTCGATTTCATCCAGTAGCACCACTGAATATGGTTTACGTCTTACGGCTTCTGTTAGCTGTCCGCCTTCGTCATAGCCCACATATCCTGGAGGTGCGCCAACCAATCGGCTTACTGCGTGACGTTCTTGGTATTCGCTCATGTCGATACGCGTCATGGAGTTCTCATCATCAAATAGGTATTCTGCTAATGCTTTTGCCAGTTCGGTTTTGCCGACTCCTGTGGTGCCAAGGAACAAAAACGTGCCTATTGGTTTTTGTGCGTTTTGTAAACCGGCTCTACTTCTCCTTACAGCATCACTCACCGCTTGGATGGCTTCATTTTGTCCGACAACACGTTTATGCAATTGGTCTTCCAGTTTTAAGAGTTTTTCTCTATCGCTTTGTAACATTTTTGTTACAGGAATGCCTGTCCATTTGGCAACGACTTCTGCAATGTCTTCATAGGTTACTTCCTCTTTTATCAACGAACTTTCAGATTGATTCTCTTGCAATTCCTTCTGGAGTACGTCCAATTGCTCCTGTGCCTCCTTGATTTTTCCGTAGCGGAGTTCGGCGACTTTGCCATAGTTGCCTTCACGTTCTGCACGCTCCGCTTCTAATTTGAATTCTTCAATATTTGATTTTGCCATTTGGATATTGTCAACAACTTCTTTTTCACTTTTCCACTTGGCGTTAATTTCGTTTCTCTCTTCCTTTAGGTTTGCCAAATCATTTCGAAGGGTTTTTAACTTTGATTCGTCTTTTTCTCTTTTAATGGCTTCAATCTCAATCTCTAATTGCATTACTTTTCTATCAAGTACATCTAGTTCTTCTGGCTTAGAGTTGATTTCCATACGCAATTTTGAAGCTGCTTCATCCATTAAATCAATTGCCTTGTCCGGAAGGAACCGATTGGTGATGTAGCGTTCAGACAATTCCACTGCACCTATGATGGCTTCGTCTTTAATACGGACTTTGTGGTGTGTTTCGTATTTTTCTTTAATCCCACGTAGAATAGAGATGGCACTTTCCGTATCTGGTTCATCTACCATTACTTTTTGGAATCGACGCTCTAATGCTTTGTCCTTTTCAAAATACTTTTGATATTCATCTAATGTGGTTGCACCGATGGCCCTTAATTCGCCTCTGGCAAGTGCTGGTTTTAGGATGTTCGCAGCATCCATTGCGCCTTGTCCACCACCTGCACCTACGAGGGTGTGTATCTCGTCGATGAATAATACGATGTCACCTTCGCTTGATGTCACTTCTTTGATGACCGCTTTGAGACGTTCTTCAAATTCTCCTTTGTATTTGGCACCAGCAATCAAGGCTCCCATATCTAGGGCGAAGATTTGCTTGTCTATTAGGTTTTCTGGAATGTCTCCATCAACGATACGATGAGCCAAGCCTTCGGCAATAGCTGTTTTACCTGTTCCAGGTTCGCCAACGAGAATCGGGTTGTTCTTTGTACGACGGGATAGAATTTGGAGGATACGACGTATCTCTTCATCACGACCGATTACAGGGTCGAGCTTACCGTCTTTAGCCATTTGATTTAAGTTTTTGGCATATTTATTTAATGAGTTATAGGTGTCTTCTTGACTTTGTGAGGTTACGCGATCACCTTGACGGAGTTCGTCAATAGCAGCTTGTAGACCTTTTTCAGTGACGCCTTGGTCTTTGAGCATTTGGCCAATCTTGCTATCGGATTTGAAAATCGCAAGTATCAAATGTTCTATGGACACATAATCATCATTCATTTTTTTTGATATGATGGATGCTTCGTTAAGACTTTTATTGGCTTCACGAGATAACATGATATCTCCACCGGTCACTTTAGAATAACTTTCCAATTGTTTGTCTAAAGTTTGTTGAAGCAATACCACATTGACATTTAATTTTTTGAGCAGAAAAGGTAAGACGTTTTCATCTACTTCAAAGATGGCTTTAAAGATATGCTCATTCTCTATCTGCTGATGGCCTAGACTTTGGGCGAGTTGTTGCGCCTGCTGTATGGCCTCTTGGGATTTTATAGTATAATTATTAAAGTTCATGTTGTTATAACTATTTAATTTTTATATCAGGTAGAAGTCAACTATCCTACCAATACTGTTTGCAAGACAAAATGTCTGATAAGGCTAGGAATAACACGACATTTCGGCAGTTTGTAAGATTCAAAAAATGAACCGACTGATACATTAAAGATATGGAAAAACGAAATATTTTTCCGTTAATAGAATTATAAAATAAAGTTTGAGACAGGATGTTATTGTCCTCTCAAAACAACGAAAGTTTAATTAAAGATTTCCGTCTTCACGGAAATTAAAATACATTTATTCAATGGGATTATTTAGCAATTTATTTGGCAGCAGCAATGAAAAAGAATCACAAGATACCACACCATGGATTGATTTGACGCTGATGGAGCAGTTGGAAGGACTCAAGGAATCCTCAAAAACCAAAACACAACTTATCTTTAAGCACTCGACACGTTGTGGAGTGAGTCGCATGGTCATGAATCAATTCAAAAAGGACTATATTCTTGACAATAACGATGCTGATTTGTACTATCTCGACTTAATAGACCATCGAGATGTTTCCAATGCCATTGCTAGCCAATTTGATGTGCATCATGAATCGCCACAATTATTGGTAATTAAGAATGGTGTAGTGGTGAGACATGCAAGCCATGGGAGAATTAATGAATTGGAACTGGATTCGTTTCTATAAGGAGTAAATAAACTTTCTGACTAGAGCGGGACAGCGATTTATAGTATAATTGTTCTCAAAAAATTAGTTATACATGTGTGGTGTCTTTTCTTAAATAACCACTTATAACTATTTTTTTACAGCACGTTGTGAAATTTTATTTATTATCCATTCTTTTTAGAAGATATGGTCTTAATAGAAAAATTACCGATGAAAAGACAATTAGCCCAATAATTGAGTAAGGTATTTTTTGAATTTGTACTACAATATCAGAAATAATTGCCATTCCGCAACTAATAGCCCCTACCAAACAAAGCCATTTCCACTTTACTTTTTGTCGAAATGCAATTAAATTAACTACGCCAAAAGTGATTAAAAATATAATACTTGCCGCATCTACTAAATTTGTCAAACTACCTACCATTGCCAGTAAAGACGCAATTCCAGCAATACATAAAACAGCATAAAACGGAATGTTATGTTCATTCTCTTTAACGAACAAATGTGGTAGATCTTTTTTTTCTGCTACACTCTCCATTAGTCTTGCAGTTGAGAACAATGTGGCGTTAATCGCTGAACCTGTAGATAATGCTGCCGCAATAGTAACTATAATCACTCCTGTAGTACCTAATGCCTTTTTCCCTGCTACGGATAATGCAACTTCCTTGTTTTCTATCAATTCTTCTGCTCCTACGATCATAGTTACTCCAATTGTAACTAAAAGATAAATTAGTATGACTGAAATTACCGCCGAAATTGTCGCTTTAGGTAAAGTTTTATTTGGTCTTTTTAAATCACTATAGTCATATGATAGTAGCTGGAAACCTTCATATGCCATAAAAATAGTTCCGGCACCAATTATAGCCATATGCCAGGGTTTGGCACTTATCCCTTGAGTAAGTTGTTCTGGGTTCCATTCAACGACACCATAAATTGCTAATCCTAATAGAACCAAAAGTTTGCCATAAACTGTTACAATTTCAACTTTTGATGCATTGCCAACACCTTTTAAGTTTACTGCCGCAAGAATGGCAATAATCATTAAAGCTAAAACACGAGGCAGCCAATTCCCCATATTAAGAAGGTGTGCAACGTAGTGTCCAAAAGTGAAAGCATAGACGGACAAAGTCAAAATATATCCCAAAATAAGAATCCAGGAAAGACTTCCCGCAAAACCTTTATGGTTAATTTCTCTTAAAAAAGTAAAAGCACCGCCACCTTCACTATATTTAATGGCTAATTGACTATAACTATGTGCGGAAATTAAAGCAATAACACCTGCAATCAGAAAACTTAACCAAGCCCATTGACCAGAGGTCTCTATAATCACTCCCAACACAGAAAAAATTCCACCACCAACCATTCCGCCAACAGCCATTGACCAGGTCGCATTGAAATTCATTTTCTTACCAGACATTTTTATAATTTTTTAAAAAATATTTCTTTAAATTTATTAAAAAAGTTGATAACTGCGGCGTGTTTCAGAATTCCAAGCTCACTTTAGGAACTGTTTGTTAATGTCCCGTTGCACTGCTAGAACTAAATTAGTAAAAGAAAATCAATTAAGGGAAAACCTATAGGATTTTCCGAATAGGACAGGACATGTCAATTATCTTTATATGATATTGTTCGGAGTTTTTTAATCTGGTATTTTATAATATTTCGTTACTTTTCCGTGTGTTGTTAAAATGAGTTTATTTGAATTCAAATATTTTCATTCAGACGTCGAGGTTTCTATTATATCAGAGTTTTTATCAATAAACTCTATTTTAAAACCGTTTTCATATTTATAGATTTCAACAACTTGCACATAATCCCAATAGTTATACCGCAATAGTGTATTTTTTTTGAATATTACCTGAACCGATTTGCGGGTTAAGGTCGGTTTGACCGCAGGAAGACATGTAAATAAATATCAATAAAATCATATTAGGATATTTTTTTGAATTGAAGGGTGGTGCTATAACAAAAAAACTCCCACATTACAACAAGATTAATGTTGATGTGGGAGTTTTTTAATTTTTAAGAAATAATTACGCTTTGCCCATGATTCTGAACATGCCAGTGCCACAAACTGGACATTCGCCTTTCATAGCTTTTCTACCATTTTTCATAGTGGTTTCATTAGCGTTTTTCATTTCTCTTTTTGTTTTACATTTTACACAATATGCTTCCATATTTTAAGTTTTTAAGGTTCTTGATGGCTAAAAGTAAGTTTTCTAAAATTACCATACAAGGAACCATGCAAAAAAGACTTATAATTTTATATTTAAAAAGCTTCCGACCAGTGGTTGGGGGCTTTGGTTTTTATATTTTTAATCGATAGGAGTTGATGATTTGTTTGAGTTTAGCTTTCAGATCTTCGCCGGTGTCATACACCATTTGAGCATCGGTTGGAAAAAACTGATGTCTGTTGGTTAACAATGCCAATTCATTTCCGTCTAATGCTCTTTGATCGCCTCTTATGGTAGCATAGCGGTTTTCGAACACAAACCGACTATTGATTGGGAACGCATCCAAGGTTTGATTCTGTTTTAAATCAACATACATCACATTGGCAATCACTTGTGATGATTTCATTTGGTTAAACTCAAAATATCTGGCTCTTACTTTAATGACATTATCTATTTTGATGTCGTTTCCCAGACTGTCTTTGGTTACATTACCATTGGTGTCCAATTGGTATTTCCAGCCATCCACTATTTGTTTTTCTTTCAACACTTGCTTTTCGCGCAATTCTTCAGCAGAAATGTTGATATGTTTTAATTGCAACAGCATTACATAGTCATAGTGAATATTAGCGTCAGCATTGGCATGATAAACGGTCCAGAATTGATTTAATCCGTAAGTGTCAAAATTCAATAAATCATCTTCCAAACGCTTTGGAATGATTTGATGTGTTTGATTTTCGATACTGACGATAACAAAATCGGTTCCTCGTTCATGTGCTTCTTCAATGAGCTCTCTGGTGTTTTCATAATTAGGGTAGATGCGCTCTATGTATTTAAGAACATTATAAGCCTCTCTTATCGTTTGTTTGTTTTCAGATTCCAATAATGCCAAACCATCATCGTACATATAATCGGCCAAATTATTACGTGCTGCAATGATATTGTTACTGTAATTATTGAATTTAAGATTCAGGGTTTTACCACCAATTTGCAAAGGTAATATAGGCTTAATGGCCTCTTGACGTGCATTCAAATCGAGATACTGTTCATAAATGGCCTTGTAATGCTCTGGGTTGCCATCTTTTTTAAGGTGGCTGATAGTGTTTAAATCGCGGTCAACTGCTTTATAATAGGCATCTCTCAACATCATGACAAAATCTTGCTTTCGCTCTTTGTCTTTGTTGTTTTCGAGTTTTCGTAAAGCATCTTCAATGGCTTGGTCGTAGTTGCCAGAATGTAATGTTTTTTCGATTTGTTTTCGTCCACTACATGCTACAAGTAATGAAAGAAGTACTGATAAGAGTAGTAGTTTTTTCATAATTCTGGTGTTTAATTGGTTTCTATTTTACTTGGAATCCAAATTGTATGCCAAATTGAAACTTAAGAAATTTTCCAAATAAAAAACACGGGTTTCAAATTGTTATTGAACTCCGTGTTTTAAGATTAAACTTATAATTAAACTATTTTTTCTTTTTCGGATTATAAATGGGCAACAACTGAGTTGAAACCTCACCAAACCCAATACGAGTACCATCTTTTTCACAATGGCCTCTCATGATCACAGTGTCATAATCATTGATAAACTTACGTTCAGTGCCATCTTTCATTTTTAAAGGTTTTTCACCTCGCCAAGTCAGTTCCAACATGGAACCGTAGGAGTCTTCCGTTGCACCGGAAATTGTTCCACTTCCCATCATGTCGCCTGAATTCACAGGACAACCATTGACGGTGTGATGCGCTAATTGTTGGGACATGTTCCAATACATATGTTTAAAATTGGATTTGCTCACAATGGTTTCTTTGGCACTTTTAGGTCTAATGGACACTTCAAGATTTATGTCATAGCTTTTCTTTCCTTTCGACTGAAGGTAAGGCAATAATTTCTTAATTGGTTTTGGGCTTTCAACTTTAAATGGTTCTAATGCATCGAGTGTTACAATCCAAGGAGACATTGATGATGCAAAGTTTTTAGCTAAAAAAGGTCCTAGTGGGACATATTCCCATTTTTGAATGTCGCGAGCAGACCAATCGTTGAACAAGACCAATCCGAAAATATATTCTTCAGCTTCATTTACAGGGATTGGTTCTCCTAAATCATTCGCATCTGTTGTTATGAATGCCATCTCCAACTCAAAATCAATCAGTTTTGATGGGCCAAAAACTGGTTCTTCAGCACCATCAGGAAAGGTTTGCCCTTGTGGACGGTGAACAGGAATTCCTGAAGGAATAATTGAAGAACTACGTCCATGGTATCCAACAGGAATATGCAACCAGTTTGGCATCAAGGCATTTTCCTTTCCTCTAAACATTGTTCCTACATTTGTTGCATGCTCTAAACTTGAATAAAAATCGGTGTAATCACCTATTTGCACTGGTAATTGCATTTCGATTTCATCTAATCTGAAACAGATCGTTTCTTTGTGTTTTATATTATTCTTTAAGGTTGTATTATTACTATCAAAAATTTCTGCAATACGATTTCGAACTGCTCTCCAAGTTTTTCTACCATCAGCAATAAAATCATTTAAAGTATCTTGAAGAAAAATATCATCTGTTAATGGAATGTCTTTAAAATAGCCTAATTGATGTAATGCCCCAAGGTCAATGGCTGTATCTCCTATTCTGGTTCCGATCGTAATGATATCATCACGAGTTAAAAACACACCAAAAGGGATGTTCTGTATAGGAAAATCTGAATTCTTACCGACGTGGAGCCAAGAGGTTCTGTCGGGATTGTTTGCTGATAAAGGCATAATCGTAGTTGTTGAGTTTTTTGTTAATAGTATTCAAACCTACATAATATTTTTAATTTAAACCTAAAAAATTACTTAAAATTACGGTCTTTTCTGCAAGTTGAAATTTCTTCTATTCCCAAATCAAAAAATTCAAAATTTCACGGAATTGACTAATGGTTTTATTATTTTTGGAAAAATTAATTTTAATCATGAGATTTCCTTCACTGAGGAAATAAAAACATACTTATTTATGCAACGCGACCAACAGATTTTTGAACTTATTGATGCTGAAAAAGAAAGACAATTACACGGATTAGAGTTAATTGCTTCGGAAAATTTTGTGAGTAATCAGGTAATGGAAGCCGCTGGTTCTGTATTGACCAATAAGTATGCTGAAGGATATCCTGGTAAACGCTACTATGGTGGCTGTGAGGTGGTGGATGAAGTGGAGCAAATTGCCATTGACAGGGCAAAAACCTTATTCGGAGCAGATTATGCTAATGTGCAACCACATTCCGGTAGTCAGGCAAATACAGCCGTATTTTCGATGTGCTTAAAACCAGGCGACAAAATCCTTGGTTTCGATTTGTCTCATGGCGGACATTTAACGCATGGATCGCCTGTAAATTTCTCTGGTAAATTGTACGATCCTTATTTTTATGGTGTTGATAAGGGTACAGGATTAATTGATTATGAACAATTAGAAGCAAAAGCAAAAAAAGAGCGACCAAAACTAATCATAGCAGGCGCATCTGCCTATTCTCGGGATATCGATTTTAAAAAGTTCAGAGAGGTAGCCGATAGTGTGGGAGCCATTATTATGGCCGATATTTCTCATCCAGCAGGTTTGATCGCAAAAGGCATTTTAAATGACCCAATGCCCCATTGTCATATCGTTACAACAACGACTCATAAAACTTTGAGAGGACCAAGAGGAGGGATGATCATGATGGGACAGGATTTTGAGAACCCATTCGGAATGAAAACACCAAAAGGAGAGTTGCGTATGATGTCTTCAGTTTTAGATTCTGGCGTGTTTCCTGGCAATCAAGGAGGTCCATTAGAACATATCATTGCTGCGAAAGCAATCGCTTTTGGAGAAGCATTGACGGATGAGTTCCTTCATTATATGTTGCAAGTAAAAAACAATGCTGCTGCTATGGCGAAAGCATTCGTTGACAGAGATTATCATATCATTTCGGGTGGAACTGACAACCACATGATGTTGATTGACCTCCGAAATAAAAACATTACAGGAAAAGATGCTGAACAAGCTCTTGTGAAGGCTGAAATAACCGTTAACAAAAACATGGTACCTTTTGACGATAAGTCACCATTTGTCACATCAGGAATACGTGTTGGAACACCAGCTGTCACTACAAGAGGATTGAAAGAAGCGGATATGGAAACTATTGTTGGGTTGATTGATGAGGTCATCAATAATTACCAAGATGAAAGCAAACTAGAAGCAGTAGGAGAGAAGGTCAATGAAATGATGAGTGGAAAGCCGTTATTTGTCTCAAAAGCGAAAAAATAATAATGAATCTGAATGATGTCGTTTATAAATTAAAACAATCTTTCTGAAAATAAAAGAATCTTTTAAATGGAGATGGAATCTAGCCTTTTAAGGTCTAAACCAAAATTTGAGTTAATTTTAAAAGAGCAAGCATTTCAGATTATAAACGATTCTGATAAAAATGATAACGGAGTATATTCTTAATCATTAACTGATTCTGTAGAACTAAAAACAAGCAAAATCAATTGGTTCGTGACAATTTTAGACTTTGTTTTTCAAATATTTGTTACAAATATTTTTTTTGACGATGTGTATCGAGGAAAAAACAGATTGAAATTTAACTATAATCAAGAGGAAAAAACAATTTTACTAACCGACTGCAACATGGATAAAGCAAAAAAGGCAATCCACTTACTGAAAACCAAACTGAAATAAAACCTGTACACAAACGATAGCTAAATCTTTCAGGTTTTTTTTATTTTTAATCGTCGCAATTTGTGTTTTGATATGAACCTGCATCAGGAGATGCTAATCTGTTTTCACCCAAAATATCATTCGGAACTTGCATAGCTACATTTGAATCCCCTAGACTTATAGCGGGTGAATCTTCACAAATCATCATCATATTATTAGAAACATCCTTGAATTTTGGGTCTTGGTACAAAATGATTTCTTCGTATAGAGCAGTATTTGTGAAATCATAATTTGGTCCTGTCGGAACATTCGTGGTGTTCTGAAAACGCATTAAGCAATTTGTGAATTTAAAATTAAAAGCCGCATCGTTATCTTCCTCCAGCATGAATTCAGGATTATCGTTTCCATAAATTATGCAGTTGTTGAAATTTGCAGCTATTAAATCATTGGTAAAAGTCGTGTTGTTCTCTTCTATGATAAAATTGTTTAAAAAAAGCGCAGGAAATTGTCTAAAGCTACTGGTCCAATAATTAGCAATTGTACAATGTGTAAAATTATATTTTCCGCCATATGTTCCAGCAAATGCTGATTGTCCTGCTTTATTGAAAACCACATTTTCCGCTGTGATGGAAGTAGCGCGCCCTAAAATGCCAAAATTACTGGAATTATAAATCTGTGAATTGGTAATGGTCAACTTATCAATTGGCGCATTTTGATTGTTTTCAACCAGGATCCCAACCGTTGCATTTTTGATGGTTGCATAATTGATTTGATTGTCAATACTACCACTAAATAGCCAAATGGTTCCCCACTGACCAGGAATATTTTCAAATAAGGGCTCCAATCGATCCCCTTCAAAAGTGACTTCGTTTTCCATTAATTCTTGGTCTACACTCAACTGTCCGTTGACTTTTAATGATGCATTATTAGTAATCAATAATCCTGAATTGGCATGAAAATGGACTCTTGCTCCAGCATTTATGGTCAGAGTTTTGCCCTCATCAACAGCGGCATAGCCGTAAATGACGTATGGTTTTTCATTATTAAATGTTAATTCAGAATCTTCTAAAAACCGTCCTTGCAATGTGGTTTCATTATCCATGCCATCACCATCGGCATCAAAGGTCAAAGTCTCAACAATTCCTTGAGCATCTCTATTTGGATAGATAAATACGGCATCTTTTACCAATGTGACCAATTCCACTTTTTGTAGGTTCGAACCACTGTCAAACTCAATCGCGTCGGTATATAAAAACTGGTTATTAGCTGCAACAACAGATTGAATATCAAAAGTTGTTTCAATAAAAATAAACATGCTATCCTTGGCGAGTAATTCTATATTCTGAAATTCTTTTCCTGACATACCATCAACATTCAAACGATAATTAGATGCCTGTCCTTCACCTAAACGGACCGTTGGTATCACAATGTCGTTATTACTTCGGTTGTAAACTTTTAAATTGTAGGTGCTGGAACCGATATTCGTGAAAACGGTATCTAGATAAACTGTATCTTTTGAAAATTCGAGATTGCCAGTGCTTGGATCAAAATTAAAATCCTTTCGGCAAGAACTCCAAAAAATGAGTACGGAAATGGTAATAACGAATGATAGAATTCTTTTCATAAATAGTTCAGTATGGTCAAAAATATAACTTTTGAAACAATGAATTAGTATAGAAGGCTGAATTTAATTGAATAAATCGACAATTTCTTGTGGTATTCTTGCGGGGCGTTTGGCTTGTGCATTCATAAAACACCAAGTGGTTTCGGAAGACACCAAAAGTTTGTATGTATTTTGGTCATAGATTTCTACCATCCTCGTGGTTCTGACGCCTTGTGATTTGGGGACATAGGTTACTACTTTAAGTACATCGCCCAAAATCGCAGGACTTTTATATTCAATATGATGTTTTAACAAAATCCAGAAATACGCATCTCTAATTTTAGTGGTGGTCTTTGAAGTCCAATGTTCTTCTGCAATATCTTGAACCCATTGCACATAACGTACATTATTAACATGATTCAGATTGTCTAAATCTTCTTGTGCGACGACGATATGTTTTTCGAAAGTTTGCAT
>JAGXIE010000136.1 GCA_024635765.1 Flavobacteriaceae bacterium
TGCAAGATACAATAATATAATATTTTTGTCCAACAACATTAACGTAGTTTTTTATAATTTTTATATGCGAATCGATAAATTTCTTTGGTGTGTTCGATATTACAAAACTAGGAGTATTGCTACTGAAGCATGCAAAAAAGGACATATAAAAGTTAATGGACAAGTTGCGAAACCTAGCAGAGAAGTCTACCCTACTGATAAAATTGGGTTACGTAAAGATCAAATTAATTACGAATTGACAGTAAATGATATTCCACCAAATCGCGTTAGTGCAAAATTGGTGGACATTTACAGAACGGATACAACTCCTAAAGACGCCTTTGAAGCACAAGAAATGCTCAAATATTCTAAAGATTATTACAGAAAGAAAGGTGTCGGAAGACCAACCAAAAAAGATCGTAGAGATATTGATGATTTTTATGAAGATAAAGAAGCTGATTAAATAAACTCTTTTTTATCTTTGAATAAACTCATTACGGATGACTTCTACCAAACATATTATTTTAAATCATAGCGAAATCAATCATAAAATAAAACGAATCGCATATCAGATTTATGAAAGCAATGTCAATGAAAGCGAAGTGATTTTAGCAGGAATTGATACCAATGGATATGTGTTGGCGAAAAAATTGAAAACATCTCTAGATAAAATATCCAATATTAAATCAATTTTATGTAAGGTGGTTATCGATAAAAAAAATCCATTATCAAAAATAACAACATCCCTAAAATCTGAAGAATATACTAATAAATCTATAGTCTTAATTGACGATGTTCTCAATTCCGGAAGTACTTTAATCTATGGTGTCAAGCATTTTTTGGATGTTCCTTTGAAACAATTTAAAACGGCTGTATTGGTAAATCGTAATCACAAAAAATTTCCTGTCAAAGCAGATTTTAAAGGAATCTCGTTATCTACTTCGTTGAATGAACACGTTGAAGTAGTTTTACAAGGAAAAGAATCTGAGGCCTATTTAAAATAGTTTCATTACAATATCCTCATTGATTTTATTCACCGTTTTTTGATCTACTGAAACTGTGAAATCAGATTGATTATAAAAATTAGAACGTTCAAAAAGATGCTTGCCTATAAATTCTGTTAACTCATTTTTATTTGTAAGGTGAGCAATCAATGGCCTTTTAGACCTCTTATCAAACAATCTATCAACTAAACAAGGTATGGACGCTTTCAAATAGATACTTTTGGTTTCTGGTGAAAATTTAATGGCATCCATATTAGTACCATAGCAAGGTGTGCCACCTCCTAAAGAAATAACTGTATTTTCTAATAATAAAACTTCTTTTAAATATTCACTTTCAATTTTTCTAAAATAAATTTCACCTTTGGTTTCAAACAACTTCGAAATGGAGCTCCCTTGTCTATTTTGTATATAGACATCTAAATCTAGATAATCAAATTTCAGGATTTTTGAAAGTTCTTGGCCTATTGTAGATTTTCCCGAGCCCATGTATCCAATTAAAATAATCGTCATAAAAAGAGTTATAAATTGATTTTAAATACCTTAAAAAATTAATTGTCAAAAAAAACAAATTTATATCAAAAAAGCGTTGCATTATAAATTAATCGTTTTTATATTTGCACCCTCGTAAAACGAAAGACTCGGTAGCTCAGCTGGTAGAGCACAACACTTTTAATGTTGGGGTCCTGGGTTCGAGCCCCAGCCGGGTCACAGGTGGAAACACCAATTTAGACCAAAACCTCGCTAATCATATGATTGGCGGGGTTTTTCGTTTTTTGGCATAATCATAATATTTGATGTTATTTGGTTTAAAAGGTTCACAAATCGTCAACATCTGATTTTAATCGTCAACATAGCTACAAAAATTCCTAAATTTGCTCTGATTACATTTGGTTGATTTGACTTTCGTCTCAATAATTGTTTAACAATAAAGACGACAATCATGCGTACTTCTTCAACATTTTCAATTTTATTTTGGATTTATGGCTCTCGGGTCATTGATAACAAATCAAACATTTATGTTCGAATTACCTTAAATGGTAAACGGGTCAATTTAAGTTTAAAGCAAAAAATCGATATAGATAGCTGGTACCCTAAACGGCAAAAGGTCAAGGGAAACAGTTCGAATGCAAGACGAATAAATTCCTATTTAGATGATGTCAAATCCGAACTTATTCAATGTTACAGAGATTTAAAATCGGAAAGATCAGTTCTCACGCCACAATTGATAAAATCAAGGTATCTGGGCGAGGACAAGAGAGAACATACTTTAAAAGACATCTTTGAATATCACAATGAGATAATGGCAGATAAACATTCAAGTAAAACTCAATGTCATTATAGAACCACTCAAAAATACTTGCTAACATATCTTGAAAGCAAGTTAAATATTCAAGATATAAGTCTTCACGAATTAAACCATGCTTTCGTAATTGGTTTTGAAAGTTTTTTAAGAGGTTTCGTTCCGAAACATTACAGAAAGAAAATCCAAAACAATGCAGTCATGAAACACATCCAAAGATTGAAACGTATGACTTCACTTGCAAATGACATTGAATGGATTGGTTTTAATCCGTTTGTCAAATTTAAATTGAAATTAGAAAAAAAAGAGCGGGACTTTTTGACAGGACATGAATTATCGTCTATTGAAGAACTCTCGATCAAAATCGAGAGGCTGCAAATTGTAAAAGATTTGTTTATTTTCAGTTGTTATACGGGAATATCTTATTCCGATATAATGGATTTGACAGAAGAGCATATTATTGTAGGCATTGACAACAATAAATGGATAATGTCAAATAGAAATAAGACTGGGACACCATTTAAAATTCCACTTTTAAATAAAGCAGAAGATATCATTCATAAATATCGCTTTAATATACGAACAAGGTATTCTGGAAAATTACTCCCAACACTTTCAAATCAGAAACTTAATAGCTATCTAAAAGAAATTGCTGACCTATCTGGAATCAAAAAGAATCTAACCTTTCATATGGCACGACATACTTTTGCCACGACGGTTACTCTAACAAACGGTGTGCCCATAGAAACCGTGTCTAAATTGCTTGGCCATACAAAACTGTCCACAACACAAATTTATGCAAGAGTCATCGACAAAAAGATAGGTATGGATATGGAATTACTGAAATTGAAACTTGGATAGAAAACGTACAGTTCTATTCTTCTATGACCCCTTTGCCATAAACTAATAGCAACCATTCTATCCCACTTTTGATAGACTTCATCTGGAGAAGCATTTACGGAGTAATCTCATCTCTATATAAACAAGGGTTTTTAGAAAAAGAATAATCGAGAATTTTGGCAACAAATTGTCTTTCATCCATGTAGTCATGAGCAGGTCCATTGATTTGATATATCGGACAACAGAATACTTAACAGACTTTTGCCAATGCATACAACTGTTTATGGTTAAAACCAGTTAAATTCAATCGAATCGGTCAAAGAACCATAATCTTTATAATTTGATTTCCTATAAAATGATTTTCAGCTTAAAGAGTTTAAAACTCCCAAAGACAAAATTATAGATGCGAACGTTAGAAATACGTTTATTGACGGCAATATTTTTAGAGCGTCGGATTCACACACGGTTACTATAAAGGACTTAAATGGTTTTGGTGAAATTACAGAAAATTTTTTCTAATAAACTATCCAAATTTCTTCACACCTAACAACGATGGATTTAATGATACTTGGAATATTTCAGATTTTAGTAATCAATTTGATTCAAAAATTCACTCCTTTGCAGGGGGTTACAGATTTCAGGTTTCGTAATGCCTTCCAGCAGTATTTTGGAGGGATTGACACCTTCTATTCGCCTTACATCCTGCTAAATGGTACGCTGAACATCAAGCAATCGTATCAAAATGATATCGACCCAGCGAACAACACCACGCTAGAGGTGATTCCGCAGATTATTACGAACGATGCCGAGGAGTTTCTCTTTGTCGCAGTATGTGCGGAGCTTGGGCTATACCGAATTGAATTGGAATTTGGGCTGCCCCTACCCGATGGTTGCCAAATCTGGTATGGGCTCTGGCCTGATTTGCAATCCGTCGAAGATCAATGATATTTTAGAGCGAGCGCACAGCCAAACGGACATTCTGGTCTCCATGAAAATGAGGATGGGCTACGAGCACGCCCAAGAAATTCTGGAGGTGTTTCCTATTTTGGACCAGTATCCGCTTAAGAACATTGCCATACACGCCCGCATTGGGAAGCAACTCTATAAAGGTCCGGTGGATTTAGAGGCGTTTGAACGATGCATCGGCAGTACGCGGCACAAACTTTACTATAACGGTGACATCACGAGTGTGGAGGCGTTTAAAGCGATGCAGGCACGCTTCCCAACGCTCGATCATTTTATGATTGGCCGCGGGCTCATTGCGGATCCGTTTTTACCTAGCATGATCAAAAACAATACCAGCTCCTACCCTGACAACCGATGGGAGATCTTCTCTGCATTTCACGATACTATTTACCAGCAGTACGACGATTACTTGTCTGGGCCCACGCCCATCAAATTAAAGATGCTGGGATTTTGGGAGTTCTTTTCACAGTCCACTTCCAATCCTCAAAAAACTTTTAAGGCCATTAAAAATGCGACCAACCCTTTTAAATAAAAACAGGCGGTGGCTCAAATTATTGCTAATGAGGTGAAAGTGGGAAGTCGGTAGTGGGTATTGCTAAACATGCATTTAGTACCTCGTATGTGAGGATGAGCCAAGATGTGTAGTGTGTTTTGGGACGAGAGATTATTGAGGGCACTCGTTGACAACTAACGCTAGAGATAGCCTTGTCTTTTATTGGAAGATCCGATCCTCACCTAAAGTATCCTTAATATTCTGGACATGCCGTTTTTGTATTTCAGTATCCTCACCATTTTTCACCGCTTTCGTTAACAGATTTATGATGTTGCGCTTATCAGTATATAATGCAGGCTCATGCTCTCGTAAAATCGTTTCCAAAACAATTAGGACTTTATTTGATTTTGCCAGATAGGTCCCGTTGGGAATATAATTGATATCCTTAAGCACGCAGTCGCCATAAAACACCACTACAGAAAAGAAAGGAACGTTTTCATTGGGAAGCTGTGTCTTTAAATAACGGATATGATTTTTATTTTGAAGTATCGGATTATAAAAGCGGTGTTTCTCCTTGCCATAATTCAACACTTGCGTCCATTGTCGTTGATTACCTGTACCAAATAGCCAACCACTGTACCTTTTTACTTCGAAAACAATAATACCCACTTTGGTCGCGATAACCACATCAATTTGAGAATAAGTAGTATTGTGTTTCTTTAGGTAGAGATCGTGAAAAATAGTTTGATATGGTATGCCATGTTTGAGAAGCTGACGAACTAATGAGCGTTCTGTTTTATTACCTCGTGTTAATCTTGTTACTTTCCTAAAAGATTGATAGTTGGGTATTTCAAAGATGTAAACATAAAGTCCACAAATTATTAGAGCGATGATACCCCATTCGATCATAACTTTTGTTTAGGTAGATGATTATTGAGGTTAAGTGGTTTGTTACTCTATTGATAGGTAATGGGTTATGTAAATATATTAAATTTTTTTGTCTCTTTTAGATAAAACCGTGCGATTACTTTTGACGGCACTCGTTGCAAACAACTGCTAACGAGGAAATTATAAATGCTTATTTAAACTCAATTATCTCAATATCATCATCATTTTTCCAAAACCTTAACACTCTTGGGTGTTCTTTTGGTGTTTTTATTGATCCTTCAATATGGCTTAAGAATTCCTCTCCTTTGAAATTATTATATTCATCCAGTTCTATCATTTCTTGTAATTCAGAAATAAAATCTTGTCGACAATAAAAATATGCGGTATTTATAATATCTGGTAATAATTCGGAAGGATTTTCATCATAAGTTGTTAAAATGGATAAAGTAGCCCATATAGTTGGATTTGACTTCATTAAAACAGCTTGCATCAAAGATGATGTAAATAGCATTTCTAAATCTTGAATCTCTACAAACTGAAGATGATAAAATGCCCATATCATAGGATTTAGTAAATCAATCTTTAACAATTCTTCTAACTTATCTTTATCCTGCAAGTCATCATTCGTATATAATAAAAGTAGGTTACGAGCATGTATAACATTTCTTTTTTGGCTTTTTACACCAAATTGATTTATTAGTAAATTGCAAATGGTAAATTTTAGGGAAAACTCACCTTTATCATTATTTGAATCAGTATTTTTTGATAAGTAATCATCAAAGTGTTTTAAGGCCTTTTTATAATTGCCTGCATAGAATTCTGCATCTCCAAGAGTTGCTAAAAGAAAAATGTTTTCAGGTTCTAATTCAAAGGCTTTTTCGTATAATTTAGCACTCATTGTATAAAAATCCAATTCAAAAAGTATTCCAGCCAGTTCAGTGCAAAAATATCCTCTTTTCAAATACCCATAATATGATTTTAAAGCCTTGTTGTAATAATGCAAAGCTTTGTCATAAACATTTTTTCCTCTATAGTATCCACCAAAATTATAATATGTTCTAGCTAAGGAAGTATTATTTTTTGATTCTAATTCAAGTTTTATTATCTGATAAAAATAAGCTTCTACCCTTTCTTGGGGAATAATATCTTTACTTGAGAGGAATATAACCACTTCAAGAAAGACACTCATAGTTGTGTCTCCAGATTTATAAACGGACTCAACTATTTCTTGAGTAAAATGATTTCCACTTTCGCTTGCAATTAATGTTGGCATTAAATTTTTTAACATTGCTGGATGGTTAATAATATCATTAAGCAAGTTGTTATCTTTAATAAATTTAAAAAGTTGAACATCCTTCTCCGTCTGATGTAATATCAATAATATACATTGTTTAAATGCGCTGAAAACTAAATCAATATCCTCAACATCGTCTTTAGCAAAACCAATTGAACTACCGAAAGCACCCGAAAGATTTAAAACGACCCGGTTTTCTAATAAATTTATCTCGACATCAGCGAAATATCTGTCTCTTACTAAACTTATTAAAGTTATATCATTTGAAATTTTAGCGGTCAACAGACGAGCTGTTTTTTTAGGTGCACTTATATTATTAATAAAACCTTTAATAGGAAAAGTAAATGAACCACTTCTAAATCTTATTCTTCTACCGAGAAACGAAATAATTTGTTTGGTTGAATCGTTATGCCAAAAATGATGGTCTTCAAATTGAATATTGAAACTTTTTTGTTTTGAGCTTGAGGACAAGTATGCGAATCGACTAATCCACTCAAAATAAAAAGTTCTGTTGAGAGAATTATATCTAAAAATAGCCACTGGTAATTCATATCTTGCTAATTGCGCTATTTTAGAAATATCCATTCTAACAGATTTGTGCGATTCAATTTTTTTATTATCTGTTGCTTTTAATTGAATCCAAAACACAAAACCAGTGTAATTTCCTTTAGAATTAAATATTTCAACTTCAGCATCAATACCATAATCTTTAGATTTTTCTCTAACAACCCATTCACTTGGAAGTGTTTTTTTTAATTCCAATAAGCTTTCGTCTTCTAATATATGTGATCTACTTCTCAATATTTTTTTGGGATTAATTATTTTTCACTTTTTTATAATCAGTAATTTCTCCATCATTATCTATCAAGAAAGTGAAGCTATGTTTTTTAGATTTAAAAACGAATTTGGCGACTGCACACTTCCATGCGTCATCGATGTAACTAAAATCTTCCTCTGACTCATTCCCTTGTATTAATTTTTTTGACTTTACAAGCTCAAAATCCTTAACCCTATTTTGCATCAATTCAAACCTACATAGGTTTTCAAGAATTTTCATATTTAGAAGTCTGGGGAGTCTACCCTTTTTTCGATTTTCTTTAAAGTGTTTACTTATTTTCTTCCAAATTTCAACAGTCGCCAAAGTACATTCCGGTAGTGAAAGAATTACTTCAATCAAAATTCCGGCAAATTCGCCACTTATTGCACCAACAAATTGTCGCTTGATGCTGAAGTCAAAGAGCGTTATGTCCTGCAATGTCGATAGAACTTCAAATTTTATTTCAATCCAAAACTTCTCGATTTCAGTTTCGTAATCTTGGCATTTTATATATTCAATATTTCCTTTTTGCATTACTTAATTTTCCATTTTTAAAAGCCTTACTGAAAAGTTTATCATAATTTTCTTGAGAATAAAACTTTTTCCTTTTCAATTTGTTATTCTTCACGTTGTATACATAATATTTCTTTTTGGTTCTAATTCCCCAAAAATTATGATAGTCTTCTTTTACAAAATCTAAAATATTTTCGTCTACATTTAGCTTAACTCGATAATTACATATGTTGTAATAGTCCTTATGATTAAAAACAGGAAGGTGAATTTCAGTTATTTTTTTAAATAATTTTTTGTTTGCTGCAGCGAAATTGATTATTACCGAAATGGCCTCTTCAAAGTTTTCCTCGATTCCATTTTTGTAAACCTCATAGAATATAACTTTACAATCTTTGAATTGAACAGATATTTGTTGGACCGAAGGTTTTAATTCTTTATTCTTATCGAAAAGACTTTTAATAGAATTGTATATCTCTTTAGCTTGATATCCAATATATAATTTTATTCCATCTTCGACATAGCTTTTTGCTAGTTCGAGAAGAGATATATCTTCGCTAATTTCGATAATTAAGTCATAAAGCCCCCCTCCTAATGCATCCGTTCTTTTTTTGCTAACCATTAAAAAATAGTGCTTGTCAATTTCATTAACGAATTCCTCAATTCCTTCAAAATCCTTCCCTTCAGGATATGTCCAATATTCAATTTTTATTGATTTACTCATAGATTAAAATAAGGAAATAAATTGTTGAGTCATTTAAAATAAAACTTCGCGTTTATACCCAATGTCATCCAACATGCTTGATCAATTAAATATATAATCATCAAAATGTAATATTGGTTTCACGTCACTCATTGTTGAAATACAAATTCCATCAATATTTTTATCTAACATTTCATTTTTGTTTTCATAATGATTGTAAATAAAATAAGTGAAATCCAAATATTTTATTGGTCTGAAATCGGCATATCTGGATGTTATCGCACTATACATCCAACTTGCATAATTTTGATTCGTAAAATTGTCGGTATTTTCGATTATATTTTCCGTAATCAATGCTTCGCCAAAATACTTATCATCTTCAGCAAAAGAGAATCTACATTTAACAGGATTCTTTTTGTCTAGTTTCGAAATTAATGAGATTGATATGATGTTGTCATCCTTTATTTTAGTTGTAAATAGAACTACAGCGTTAGAGAATTTAAATTTATAGACAAAGAATTTAAATTTTTTATTTTTATTCCATTCCTGTTCAATACTATCTTTTATTTTTGATATAGGTTGACCTAAATCTTCAATAATTTTATTTATTGTTATTTCTCCCGGAACATAATTATATAAAAAATCTTCGTGAATGACTTTTTCAGTTGATTGACCTAATATATTATTATTTCTACTTGAGAAAAGGGTTATAATAGAAATCAATATAAATACCAGAGAACCAACAATGCCAACAAGTGGTTCAATTTCTTTTGAATTATAGTACCAAATTGAAAATAAAGTTAGAACAACAATTTCTCCTATTAATAATAGGGAATTTTTTAAAATATCTTTCATCTTGAAACCAAGGTAATCATTAACATTTAAATCCATCTACATTGATCATTAACACTTATTAACAAAAGAAAAACAATTTTTTCATCGAAATTCGTGTTTTCAAAACATAAATTTTTAACCATCCCTTCTCGTTTGCAAAATTTGCCCATAAGGATTACAAAATCCACAATCTACCAAAAAAAAAAAAACCTTCCCCGCTAGTGCTCGTTTGAAACGAATACCCAAAAAAATTGCTAAAAGAAACCATCTACCCCTTAACCCCATCCTCAACTTCAGCCATCACCAACTTTTCTGGCGTCATCGGTACACCGCGAATGCGTTTGTGTGTGATGTTGAAAATGGCATTGGCTATGTAGGTTGCAACACTGGTAATTCCTAAAAAAAGTAAGCCCACCAACCCAACAGGCCGATAAACATAAAAAAAACCATGAACTCTTTTCAAGAATCCATGGTTTTAATTGATTTGATGGCAGTTATTATTGCTCTCTAACAAACATAAACACCCGCGCCATTGTTGGTGTTCTCCACCAACAATCATTTTGCCCTCATATGATTTCTTTTATCTCGCCAGAATCCGTTTCATCAAAATGGTTTTTAATATATAAAAAATCCTTACTATCAAAAGTCTGCCATTGTCCTGATTTATATTCTAATTTAAACTTTAAAACATCCTTATGATTTTCACTATGATTATGAAGTACGATTTGAAATATATCTTTTTCTTTAAAACGGATGGGTTTGTCAAACGCATCCTTTTCTGAAAGCACCTTGCAAATCACTTCCTGATTTTCTTTACGATTTGCTGAAATGTGGTTATAACCTATTGTGATTTCTCCTAAATGAATTGGCACTTTTCGTTTGTTATATCGAATCAACACCCAATAATGATTGAGTTTTTTGACATCAATAGTAGCATCAACACAGGTACAGAACTTTATTTTATCTGATATTACACACATACAACCTTTATATCTAACCCGTCATCCCATTAATAAATACCTCCACAAACTCCCGCATCTTATCCAAAATCCGCTCCCCTATTTCTCGTGCCTTCAATATACTCGGTCTATTATCCAGACATTTAAAAACCTCATCCCTCAAAGGTTCTCTGCCTGATGAGGAATAACTTTCTATCAAGGAATTAAACTGTTGCTTATCCAAATGTTCTTCCTCACATAGTTTTTCAATAGCCAGTATCTTCTGTTCGTGCCAATAGGTTTGAAATTCATCTTCAATATTATCTGGATTGTCAATCTTTGGTAGATTTTCTTCAATGAATTTTTCTATCAACTCACGTTTGCTTCGCAATTGGATATCGCCAGAGAGCATATCCATAATGGCTTTTTTCTGCTGTTGGGCTTGTGCTGTAGTCGATTGTTTTAGTTTTGCCAATAACTGAAGGATGTAGGCTACATTGATTTGGTCGCGATGTATCAACTCCAATTCAAAGTCAATATCATCAAGAATGGATGTTTTCTGTTTCTGACGGTCTTGTTTTACTTTTTCGTAAAGGTCCAAGTATTTGCTTTTGTAATCTTCAAACTCTTGTGCCGACATGTCCAAATCTTCCCAATCAAAATCGGTATAGGATTCCAGTACGTTTTTCGCACGCATCAACTGACGGAAGGCTTGAATAAATGCCAATTCATCTTCTTCACTCAACAACTCATCCACACTTTGATAGCTTGGTGTAATTTGTAATAGATTCTCTAAAGCTTCATCAAACTTCTTGGCGACATGTTCGTAAGGTGGCAAGATGATGTCTTCAATCGCATCTTTATTGGAGAACAAAGTTATCGCTTCGTCCGTGGACTTTTTCAAGTTTCGAAAACAAAGGATGTTCCCTTGAGATTTCCGTTCACCCAATATCCTGTTGGTTCTAGAGAAGGCTTGAATCAATCCATGATACTTCAAGTTTTTATCTACGTATAGCGTATTTACCTTTTTGGCATCAAAGCCCGTCAACATCATATTCACAACAAACACAATATCCAAGCGGTCTTTTTCATCGTTAAAAGAGATTTTCTCACGTTCTTTCAGTCGTTTGCTGATGTCCTTAAAATAGTTCTCAAACTGCTGACTGTCCTTGGTGGAGAAACTGGTATTGTACATGGCATTGTAATCCTTAATATAGGATTCCAATTTGTCTCTGGTGTGCGTGGAACCGTAACTTGGGTCGGGCTCACCACTGCCATAATAGTCATCATCTGGCATATAATCCTTGGCGTGTTCGTCATCTTCATTGGTGCCATAGGTAAAGATGGTGGCAATACGCAAATTATGCTCGCCTGCTTCCTTTTTGCGTTTAAAGATATCGTAATAACTGATTAACGTATCAATACTATTCACCGCAAACAGTGCGGAATATTCCTTATTAAAGGTCTTTTGGTCATGATAGGCAATCATATAGTCGGCTATCTTTTCCAAGCGTCGTGGGTCGGCAAAGACTTCTGCTTTGTCGATGTCCTCGACTTCAATATCCATAAAGGTATTGCCCTTTTGCTTGTACTTGCCAATGTATTCAATCCCAAACCGCAATACGTTTTGGTCTCTAATGGCATCGGTAATGACGTATTTATGCAAACACTTGCCAAATAAATCTTTGGTTGTCCGTTTACCCAACTCATTTTTGGCGGCATTATCCGCAAAAATCGGTGTGCCTGTAAACCCAAAGAGCTGTGCATTTTGAAAGTATTCAGTAATCTTTTTATGGGTATCGCCAAACTGCGAACGGTGACACTCGTCAAACACAAACACCACTTTTTTATCTTGAAGGTGTTTTAGCTTTTGCTCATAATGATTTTTGGAGATGGCATTGTTGAGCTTTTGGATGGTGGTCAATACCAACTTGGTATCATCCGCCAATTGTGTCACCAATGTACTGGTATTATCCGTGACATCTACGCTTCCTTTTTTGAAACTGTTAAACTCGTTCATGGTTTGGTAATCCAAATCCTTACGGTCTACCACAAAGACCACTTTATGCACATTCGGCAAATCCATAATGATTTGGCTTGCTTTAAACGAGGTCAGTGTTTTACCAGACCCTGTGGTATGCCATATATAGCCATTATCATTCGTCGTGGCAACTTGCTGTACCAACTGCTCTACCGCAAAATACTGATACGGTCGCAAGACCATCATGATTTTATGGGTTTCACTGCGTACAATGTAATGCGACAGCATTTTGCCCAACTGATTGGTGTTTAAAAACGCATCTGCAAACTCGGTAAGGTCGGTCACATTCTTATTGTGCACATCTGCCCAAAAGAAGGTTTGTTTCACCGACTGCATTTTGTTGTTCGCCAAATATTTGGTGTTGACACCATTGCTAATCACAAATAACTGCACATACTGAAACAGCCCATAATTGCTCCAAAACGATTGATGCTGATACCGATTGATTTGATTAAAAGCTTCCTTGATTTCTAAACCACGACGCTTTAATTCTATTTGCATCACAGGAATCCCGTTTGCCAATATCGTGACATCATAACGGTTTTTATACGTGCCCTCTTGTGCGATTTGATTGGTGACTTGATAGTTATTTCGGTTCCATTGCTCCTTATCAAAAAACCGAACATAGAAATTCTCGCCATCATCCTTCACCAATAAAAAACGGTCGCGTAGCATTTCTGCTTTCTCAAATACATTTCCTTTAGCCAAATGATTCAAAATCGTATCAAATTCCTTATCACTAAAAACAATATTATTGAAACGCTCTAATTGACTTTTTAGATTACTCAACAAGTGTTCACCATCTGGAATCGTGACACGCTCATAGCCCAAGCCAACGAGTTGCTGGATGAGGTTGCGTTCTAATATGGCTTCGGATTGTGTTGACATATTATTTATAATCCTTTCTTTTGACTATTAGTATATTACCTATTGCATTATTTGTTGCTTCAATTATTTCATTCTCATAGTCATCGGAAATATTGTTGCCAAGAATTATACAATTATATGCTTCTATTGGTAATTTAATTTGTCTTTCTTCAATTGTTGCCGGATGAGGCCAAAACTTTTTAGTTCTATACTCTTCTTCAAAACTCCAATTTTTTTTCTTGTAATAAACCCTGTTTCTCATGGCTTCCTCTGCCTGCATTATAGGCTCTGGTTTTATCATTGGTAACTCATCTACATAATCAACAGGTCCTCCACCTCCCAAAAATTTAAATAATATTCGGGTGTTATATCCAATGCAAAATCCGGTATGATTGGCAGCATATTTATCCCACATATCATCATTATTCCAATTTTCAGTTAGACTTAAAATACCCTCATGCTCATAGTACTCAATGATTGATTTATCCATGAATTCTTTGACGTATTTAGGGTCATTCACTAAAGATTCTTTACTCCATTCCCTTGCAAAATGTCTATGTTGTTGTCTTGTGAAATTAGGATTCATATCTTTTGATGACCACATAAAATATTGATAAATCTCATCTTTAGTTAACTTATCAAATCTAGTTGGATTATTACAATCTAATTTATCTTCAAAGGTTTCAGGTGAAGCCATAAACACTTCTCTTTCCGTAATAAAACGTTTGTTAAATTGGTCAGCCCAATTTCGATATTTAAATACAATTTCTGGCAACTCAACTTGGTCTAAAGTTGTATAGGTTACTTTTATATTAGGTTCATCCATTTACTTAAATTTATAATAACTGAATTAAAATCCAATATTATTAAATCTTCTAATTAGTTGGTACTCTTCTTTGATAATGATATAATTCAAATTCAGCAATTGATTGGTGTTTGTTTAATTTGTCTCTAACAAAATTTATAATGTTCATATAGTCATTTTTATCTTGAAATTTTGTCCATGAAACTATTGGTTTAAAATTTATATTTTCTTGAATACGTCTATCCACAGGAAAATGTGGTGGCTCTGGTGTATTTCCTAAACACCATTGGTACTTTAGATAAAGGTTGAGTATTTTCTGGGAGACACCAAAATTAAGTTTACCACCTTGCAAGATGGATGCAAAGAGTTGAGAGTAGTCACTTATTTTATAGATGTTTTCTATATGCTGATTTTCATCAACAGGTTTATCGTATTGTGCCGAAACCATGTTTTCTACATCACCTCTTAATTTGGTTTTAAAATGTTTCTTTTCTAAATCAGTCGCGTTACTATTATAAATACTGGCGCGCTGAAATGCAGCACCAAAAGTGAGTGTCCATATTTCGTTTTGGATAAATGTTTTTTTCATATTCTCAAATTTTTAAACAAACATCCCCTGCAACAACCCCTTTTTAAACGCTTGCGTTTTCTCTATTTGTTGGTTGACGCTTTCTATTTTGGTATCAATAGCCGATAGGTAATTGGCTATTTTTTGTTGTTCTTCTTTTCGAGGCAATTCCAGTTTCAACATTTTTAATTGACTATTATAAAGATGAACAACAGAATTACCTTGAGCTAATTTTGCTATATCAATTTTTTTCTTTGTGTTCAAGTAATAAGAAAGAAAAACCCCATTGACTTTTGATTTAATTATATTTAAATCTCCTCCAAGGGCAACACCATCTTTTAAGACACAAGAAGCTGTAGCTATATCGATTTGAGTTTCTCCAGAGGAAGGTATTATCACGTCATTTTTTTCACTTAACACTAATTCTTTAGGATTGAGATTTGTTCTAGACTTTATTTCAACTATGATTTCTTTATATTCTGTATATAATTCTCCATATCTGATACATTCGAGATTTCCTCCTTCAATTATATCGGATTTAGAAATACTTTTTCCTTTACCAAAGATTGCGACCTCTCCCAACTTCTTCTCCTCCCAATCCGCATAATCCCTCCCATCATCATCCTTAAACCGCAAGGTTTGATCAAACAACTGTTGCATCACGCCCTTTTTGTACTGCTCTAACAGGGCTTTCCTGGTGTTAAGCTGTAGGAGTTTGCTGTCTATGGCGGTTAGGAAGCCGGCTATTTTTTGTTGTTCTGGAAGTTTTGGAATAGATATTTTCAACCTACCAATTTCTTTAGTATTTATGACTCCTTGCGTGCTTCCAGCAGTGACGGAACTAATTTGTTTTTGTGCTGAATATGTTCCATAAGCTAGTTGAAAGAATAAGGTATCTACTTCCGAATTAGTTCTTAAAATAACAATATTTAAACAATTCGCTTCAGGGAAGCCAGTCGGAACTCGACAAATTTCTCCATTCCCACCATGTCTTGCTAATAATAAATCATTAGGAAATATTTGAGATTTTTTATTTTTCTCATGAAACTCTTTTGAGACATATTTTTCCTCATCAAGTTCAATATTTACACCTTTTAAATTTCCTGTTCTCACAAGTAAAACTCCGTCTACACTATTTGTATAATAAGGCTCACAAGTGCCTACAAATCCCACTTTAAGTTTTGATGCGAATGAATTAACGGTTTTATATTTCCACTCATCATCAAAATCTTGAAATCGTAGTTTAGGAACTAAATGTTTTTTTTGCGTTGTCATTTCCATCCTCTAAAACGGTGTATCAATTCCTAATTGCTCACAAAAATCAGCAATCAAGGCATCAGTTTCTTTAATCTCAAGTTCCAAAGCCTGTAACTCTTGCGATACCTCTTTCAAATCCACAGGATCTTCTTCCTCAAAAGTATCGACGTATCGAGGGATGTTCAGGTTATAATCGTTCTCACGTACTTCATCGAGCGTGGCAACATAACTGTATTTGTCTTTGGTCTCACGAGTTTTGTAGGTGTCTATAATTTGCTCAATATGTTCTTCCAACAAGACGTTTTGGGTCTTTACCTTTTCAAAGTGTTGGCTGGCATCAATAAACAAAATGGTATCGCTATGCATCCGTTGTTTCTTGAGTACCAAAATACAGGTTGGGATGCCTGTGCCATAAAACACGTTGGCAGGTAAGCCAATCACCGCATCGAGGTAGTTGCGGTCTTCAATGAGGTATTGACGAATATGTCCTTCGGCAGCACCACGAAACAGCACACCATGTGGCAACACGCATGCCATGGTGCCATTGTCCGCCAATCCATGTACCATGTGCTGTACAAAGGCAAAATCGGCCTTGCTCTTGGGTGCCATCTTACCATAGGCAGAAAAACGGTCGTCATTGATAATGTTGTCCGGTTTCCAAGTCGCAGAAAACGGTGGGTTTGCCACAATCGCCTCAAAGCGCATGTCCAAATGTTTTGGGCTTGGATTCACAAGCGTGTCTTCATTATAAATATCAAAACGTTTGTAATGCACCTCATGCATAATCATGTTCATTCGGCACAAGTTATAAGTGGTTGGGTTGCTCTCCTGTCCAAAGAACTCACCCACTTCCTTCACTTCCTTTGCCACACGTAACAACAATGACCCCGAACCACACGTTGGGTCGTAAACGTTTTTGAGTTTGGTTTTGCCAACTGTCACCAGTTTTGCCAAGATTTTAGACACCTGTTGTGGCGTATAAAACTCCCCTGCCTTTTTACCAGCACCAGAGGCAAACTGCCCAATCAGATATTCATAAGCATCCCCAAGCACATCGCTTTCTGAGTTTTCCAAATCGAAATCAATGGTTTCTAAATGCGACAGCACTTTTACGATGAGTTCGTTTTTGGCGGTTTCGGTCTTGCCAAGTTTACTGCTCGTCAAATCCAAATCTTCAAACAGGTTGCCAAAGTCTTCTTCACTTTCGCTGCCCATGGTACTTTGTTCAATATTGGTCAAGACTTTAGAAAGGTCGTCCAAAATAAATTTGCTCTTACCACCCGCATTCCCACGACGCGCCAACTCACTAAAGAGTTCGTCTGGTCTTAAAAAGTAACCCAACTTCTCTAATGAAAAGTCTTTGATATTATTGAGTAATAACTCTTCTTGTTTGTGTCCTTCCACCTCGTGATAGGTCAAGCCGTCTGGCTCCAAAATCTCATTGGCATAGAGTTCCATCTTGCGACTTAAGTACTTATAAAAGATAAAGCCTAATATGTAATCTCGGAAATCATCGGCATCCATATTGCCACGTAGGTCATTGGCAATATTCCATAGGGTTTGTTTGAGCAGTTGTTGTTTTTGGTCTTCGGACATTTAGTTGTAATGGGTTTTGTGTTTGTTGTAAAAATAAAAATTCCCACAACAGTTCACACCATTGCCGGTTATTAATTATTTTTCTTTTAGGGAGTGTTTAAATATAGGGAGAATTGTTGAATTGAAAAATGGTTGAATTGAGGTAATTGGTTAATCATTTGTATTGCTCTGGTTATTTATCCTTTAAAATAAATTCGCCTTTTACCAACCATGAAAACCCAAATGCTTCAACAGCCAAAGTCTCCATCCAAAAAGTTAAGTTATTCTGGTAGTAAATCTCTCTAGGGATTACTTCAAACAAACCTAATATTATAATCAGCAAAGATAAAGTCATTAACGTTCCGCAAATATAAAAAATGACATTCCTTTTATTTTTCTGTAGGGTACGCATGACTTTTGGTTTATCCGAACGGGTGAATAAAAAGAAGCACATATAATTTAATATCCCTAAAAAAATGGCTGCGCAAGCATAGTGAAAAGCTACCCTGAAACCATCGTCATTTATAAATGCAATGGTATGCCCTTCACATAAATCTGAACAAGTGTCCACTATGCTGTCAGTAGGAAACAATAATAACAACAAAGCTGCTACACCTGCGAAAAATGAGAGATAAAAATCAATGGGTTTTTTGTATTTGTAAATCATAAGGAAAATGGCCATAAGACTCAACACAATGATGAAAATGGGGTTGGACCGTGTATAAAAATAATGACTTATGGAATGTAGCACCCTTGTGTGTCCTGTGCTTGTATATAAAAAAAGATAAATGAGAACAGGCAACAGCATTCCGAGAATGCCAATCAATTTCATAAGGGTTTTTGAGCTATCTATCCATGGAGTGTTCTCATCTTCTAGATTAACATGAAGCATTTCTCCTACCCTATAAGCGAGCTTATTTTTGTTAGCGGACATAGTTTAGATGTTAGTTGGTTAGTGAGATTGCCATATTTTATCCTGTTTCTACAGATGGGATTTCTTGTTATCATTTGGTAAGTTAGATAATTTATCAATCGAATTGCTCCTCTAGTTTTTTTAACAATTATAATTTATACATGTATCCTACTCCAAAATAGAATCCCACCATAGTATCGGTTGTTAAAGGGTTCGGCACAGAACTATAGCCAGTAGTTGAAACTCCTTCAGGGATTCTATCAACATAGCCCAAGATACCACCGCAATCAATAGTTAGATTATGTCTCTTGCCCAACGAAAAACCACCTCCAAACAATAAACGTGGTCTAACGGTCTTCTCAATGGAGATGCCAGGACCCACTGAAAGATGAGCGCCCACCAATCCAAACTTATAGCCAACTCTTAAAGTAGCTGCAATACCAGCTTCTCCCTTGGTGCGTTCTAGGCTATTGAATGAGTAGAAAGTGGATTCATTACTATTGCTTGTGGTAACGGCATATCTGTCATTGTCGAGATTGGAATAATAAAACGACGTACCTACCGCCCAATACCATTGATCCTTTAAAGGAAAAACCAAAGGCGCCAAAGTTTCTTTTTGCAGACCAGATGACGTGTCTTTTGGTGTAAAGCTGATGCTTAACTCTTCTCGTTCTCCCTTAAATTGGATAGGTAAAGAGGTATAGCTATTTTCAGTTGACAAAAACAAAATTGTTTTCAATAATTTCTCTAAATTATCGGCACTTAAAAGGTCTCCAAATTCGTCAAGTTTGCTCGCAAAACTTGAATACACAACCTTCATTCCTTCTACTTCTTTCTTCACGTCGGCATTCGCAGTGGCATTTAATAATGTTATTGCTTGTGGGTCATCCACAATTGCTAAAAAGGCTGTTTGCGATGCCTTTACTTCTACCTTTAATTCTTTTGCAGAAACTCTTAATTCTTCGGTTTTTGCTAATGCTTCATTGTAATCAAAGCTTTTATCAGAAGTATCAGGGATGGTCTTTAACAGATTCAATCTTAACTTATAAACCCTAAATTTTAAATCATCCCATTTCGTTTTCAGACTTTCAAATTGTTCTTTAAATTCGGCATTGTTCTTTTTTGCCAATTTCAGAGACTCTTTGATAGTGTCTATAGTTAAAGTTTTAAAAGAAAGAGCCGTAGTATCAACAATTATATTCTTGTTGAATCCACTTGTGAGTGCACTCAAATTATCCAAGGAAAAGTCGGCAAAGGTAGGCAGCTCCAACGGCTTGGATAAAATGGTATCCTTGTTTTTGATTTCTACAGAATAGCGATTGGGGTTAAAATTCTGAATTTTCACTACGTAGAAATCACCTTCCTTTATTTTTTTTGGTAAGGCTATCGAAGGTGTTTTTTTAGAAAAATCGATGAGGACTTCGCTATATTTTCTTGAATAGTAGTCTTTATCATCTAGTTTTAGACTACTTATCCTTTTTTGTAATGTATCTATAGCTTTCTTAAGACTATCATTTTGTCTTTTAATTACTTCTGGATTATCGGTTTGAGCCTGTATCGTTAGACTCATACCGGTCAGCAATAGTGTCATAAAAAATAAATTCCGTGTTTTCATTTTGGTTGATTTTAGATTAATTAATAGCAAAGTCAGCTTATCAAATAAGCATGGCGTTAATGTTTTTGTCAACAAACATTTAACTAATAATCCAAAACCAATATTGTGAGGTTGGTAATAGGAAAATAATAAATTAAAACTAAATAAAAAATTACAATTAAACAAATGGTCTATAGACAGTTGATAATTTTTATTAGGTATTTTCTACAATTAATTAATCAATAAAAAGAGCAAAACTCCATCTAATAAGAATAAATGATTTTAAATCAGTATTCTTTTTAATTATTAAGGTAGACCATTCTAAAAACACCTAAATTTGATTAAATTTTTACTAACAAAAGTGAACACAAAACTGAACACGTTTTGGAATATAATTTGATTTTATACAAGCTAAATACTTGTAAAATAAGGCATTAATTCGATTCATAACCCAGAGGTCGGGGGATCGTGCCCCCTCTCGCTACAGTGTAAACGAAGAAAAAGTCAAGAATTAATTTCTTGACTTTTTTTATTGCTAAAACATAGCTAAAACAGTTTGGGTATTTCATGTTTGATTATAATTCCCCCCCCAATTCATATCAAAATTAATTAAGAAGCTACAAATTTTTAATTCTTTACTTTCAATTATAAATAGTAAATTGAAATAAACTCCTAAAATATCATTGTTATAATTTAAGCATATAATCGGAATAATTCCGATTATCTGCTTGTTTTTTTACATAATGTTGTTATATTTACATTAATTAATCGGAAATTAACCGATTATCACATGAAATAATTACAATATGGATTTCAGAAAAATGATAAAGGAATATGCTGAAGCTCCTATAACCAGACATCTGATTTTAGAAATATTAAGTGACTATCAAAGTCCAAATGATAAAATTAGTGAACTACTCAAAAACAAAGAGCTTATTTCTATCAGAAGAGGACTGTATATAACAGGGCCTAATATAGACTTATCAACACCAGAACCTTTTCTGATAGCCAATCATCTAAGAGGACCCAGTTATGTCTCATTAGAGTCCGCATTGTCTTATTGGAACATGATACCAGAAAGAGCTTATGAAATAAGTTCAGTAACCATAAAAACATCAAAGTTATATAAAACTCCGGTTGGACGATTTAGTTACCAACATTTAAAGATTCCTTATTATTCTTATGGAATAAAAAACATAAGATATTCACCTAAACAGACAATGTTAGTTGCATCACCTGAAAAAGCTTTGTGTGACAAAGTTGTGCTAACACCAAAAATTTATCTTAGAAGCATCAAACAAACAAGAGAATTTCTATTGGAAGATCTTCGTATGGATAGTGAAATATTAAGAACATTAGATACGAAAGCAATGGAATTATGGATCAAAAATGCACCTAAAAAAAGTAGTCTAAAAATGCTCATTAAAACATTGATAGAATTATGATAAAAGAGTGGATAGAAGAATATAATCCTCAAAATGAAGAAGAAATATTATCTGCATTACGAGAAATAATGCAAGAAATTACATTAGCAGGTCTATCAAGAACTGATTTTTTTGAGAAGGCAGCTTTTTATGGAGGAACCGCACTCAGGATTTTTTATGGGTTGGATAGATATTCAGAAGATTTGGATTTTTCTTTACTTAAACATGATCCTGATTTTTCAATTGAGCCATATTTCAAAGCCATTCTAGATGAATTTAAGTCATTGGGGCTAACTGTGAGTATCAATGAAAAGAAAAAAACAAAACTAACTGCCATTGATTCTACATTTCTGAAAGCCGAAACAATATGGCAAGAAATTGTACTCGAAGACGTCATCAAAGAAACTGGGGTGCATTCTAACAAAACACTGAAAATAAAAATAGAAGTTGACAGGCTGCCCCCATTAAATTTTAAAACCGAGGAAAAGTTATTACTCCGTCCATTTTCTTTTTATGTGAAATGCTTTACGAAACCAAGTCTTTTTGCAGGTAAAATGCATGCCCTACTATTTAGAAAGTGGCTAAATAGAGTTAAAGGAAGGGATTGGTATGATTTAGAATGGTATATTAAAAAAGGAATCCCTTTGGACGTAAATCATTTCTTAACTAAAGCAAAAGACACAAACGACTGGCAACACGATAGCATTTCCAATGAGCAGATTATTGAACTATTAGATACCAAAATCAAATCCGTTTCTTTTACCCGTATCAAAGAAGATGTTGTTAGGTTTATCAAAAATGATGATGCTTTAAGTATTTGGAGCCCTGAATATTTCAAAGATTTAATAGAAAAAATTAAATTAGAGAATACTAAATCTTAGTGCACGAGCCATATTTGAGAATCGCCAAAAAGAATTTTTTATTTATGGAAATATGACAAGCAATGGCTTATACATGGCTTAAGTTTACAAATCCTTAAATTAGATATATAAACAAGAAAGAACAAAAGAGAGAATTAAGGTTACTATACACGGCTTGCCTGCCGTGGCTTTCTATAATTTTACAAACATTCCCTCAGGGAATTTAGGAACAATATCTTTTCGAAATTCACGGTAAGAGTTGTATAAACTTGTATATGTTTTATAGCTTTTAAACGCATCCTCTAAATTCTTTAAATTGTTTACTTCGGTAGCAAAAAAACTTAATTCCTCAAATGAATTACTAATCGTATCAATTTTTAAATAATTAGTGCCGCATAAGATATATTTAGTGGAATTTACCTCATAAAAGAAAATCTTTCTGAAACCTAAATGTTTTAAGATTATTAAAAAATTGTTTATTTGATTTATTAAGTCTTCTTTATAAGATTCTTTAATTAGAGGAGACTCTTTCCAAAATTTCTCAAATAAGAAATATTCACTCGTGAAAAGATACCATTTAAGTCCAATATTATATTGTTGTCCTTTAAAGGAAGTGAGCAGGTTGATTTCTTGAAAATTTGAACCAATTATAGTGTCATAAATAGATTCTTGTCTAAGAATTCCATAAAAATCGCCTATTTCAAGTTTGTCGGTTCTAAAAGAAGTGCTCATATCCTTGGCTAGTAAATTAACGTATTCCAGGCCTTGTGGTGTTTTCACATAGCTTTTATCTTTTTTTTGTATTATATTTTCAAAAAAGATAAAGAAGTCCTTCAGAGTATTAACTTCCCAAATTACGTAATCATCATGGAAAATACCTTTAGCGCCTTCTCCTTCAATTTTAGCGACACCCATATTCTTTAAGAATTTTGGCTTCTTTTTTTTCTGATTTTTTCCAGGCTTATTATTTTCTATAAATGTTTTTGCAAATTTTTCTTTGGTCGCTATAGGCCCAGCAGGATGACCATATAATGTAGTTACTTCAATCCCAATCTTTTTGTTGGTTTTTTGATTAATCAGAATGAAGTCTGGTGTTTCATTAATAATCAAGTTATTAATAAGATAATCTTTCTTATAAGCTTCTTCAATGATTTTTCTTTCCTCAATCTTTTTCTTATTCATGAAACTTTAAGTTTTTCCATGTTCGTTAAGGCACATGGTTTACATGTTCGTTAAGGCGCATAGTTTACAAAGTTAAAGGGACATACTTTACACTAGATTCTGACTTAGCCTAATTGATACTTGTTTGTTGTGTCAAAATTTTTATCATTACTACTTTCTTAAAAACTCAAGAAGTTCCAATTTCAGTTTATTTGATATCGAGTCATCTTTAAATATTTGAATAACCTCTTTATTCATTCTTTCCTTAGATTTTACCATTTCATACCAAAAGTCAAAAATCAAAAATATAATTGCAGTGAAAATGATTGCTATTATTGTAATCACTGGCGTGTCTCCATTGTTGTATTCGAATCGAAATTCTTTTAAATCTACTTTAATAAAAGCATCGAAGAAAACACCACTTATCATTGTTGTATACAATATAATTTTAGTTCTGTAAAATGAAAAACTTCTTATCCATTGCAAGATTTTAATTACTGCGGTTTTGATTGTATCCATTTACAATTGAGAAGTTAGAGTTTTAATTTTCTCTTTAAAGTCAGAATCTGCATTTTCAATTACATCCGCATTTTCCAGATAATTCAGCAAAAACTTTAAAATAATCTTATATTCAGAACTTTTAATATCTTTTTCATCTAATTTTTTCTCAATATAATTTATAAAAGCATTATAGCTGTCTTGCTCGATAGTGCTTTTTAGTCTTTGGTTAAATTGATAATTAAAATCTTTCATTTTTCTTCGTCTTTCAGCGGCTCTTTCACTTAATAATTCAGAGATTGGAGATTCTATTGATTTTGTTTCTTTATAATCACTTGTAGTAGTTGGTATTTCAAAAGTCAAATATATTTCTGATTCTTCATGGGTTGACTGCGTACCTTTGACTACACTTGAATTGACTTCTTTTAAGTATTTATTGATTAAAATATTATACTGCTTTTCTCTTCTACTGAACAAACTGTATAATTTTATATGTACTAACAATAGTGCAGCAATAATCAATATTGATGATAATAGAACGCTCCACTTATTTAGAGTAAATAATATAATGGCAAAACTGATTATCATAATACCAATTAAAGAAACTTCCTTTTTGTAAAATCTGTTTCTAAATTTAGATTCTAATAGAGTGTTATATATTTTTTCATTAACCATAAGATGTTCTCATTAAAGCTGGATTCAAGTGTCTTGTATGATTCATTGCATGTCTCGATACGAACCGTTAAAATTACAAAACTCCGCTGGAAAATCCGATTGGATTTTCAACAGTAGCTCTGATTAAGGCATGGACTATTCAGGATATTAGCTGCTGCCGTTTATTAATTTCGTACTAAAACTCAAATCTTGAATTTTTACGTTATGTTTAATTGAATCTTCAATATTCGCTTGATTAAATAAGATAATTGCTATTTTTTCATTTACTCCTTTTTCCTTTCGGTCTCCGAAAACTACACTTCTTAATTCAATCATATTGAAAATTAGACGACTACATATTTTAGTCATTTTAAAGTCCCTTTCGGGGTCAAACAATTTAGTCTTAACAATTGTTTCTTTTTCTTTGTCATTATAAATTTGATACGAGGCGGAATTAGATACGTCAAAACTTATTTCTTCTTTTAATGATTCTGCATTTAGGATATGAATTGAGTTAAGGGAAGGAAAAACTCTCATTGCATGTTTGTATGCATTATATTCATCTCTTTTTGAGAAATCAATTGCTATGATTTTGATTATTTTTTTGATAGATTCAATACTATTTTTAACTGCATTTTGATAATCTTCGTCAAACTTTTCTTTCGAGAAGGTACCTAGATAAAATAAATATTGACCAACACTTACATTAAAATCAAGAAAATCAATCTTTTCATCAAGTAGATTTAATTTCAATTTTCCATTTGCTATATATTCAATCCTTTTATAATTCTGTTGCCATTTTGATTTTACAAGTGTTTTTAAGATTTCTCTATTGTCAGGAATTTTTCCATTTTTAGGAAGAAAAGCGAACAAAAACTCAAAAAAGGTTTCAATTGAATGAAAGTAATTTTGACGCAAGTCGGCTTGAATGATGAATTTTGTATTTTTAGTCAAAGGAATTTTTACATCTTGAGCTCCAAGTTCGTTTTCTTTGATTGTAGCATTTATACTATCTGTATTGTATAATAAATGTCTTAAATAAATAGCACGAACTTCGTGATATTCTTTTAAATATGAATTGTAAAAATTTTTATAATCAGTTTCCAATATAATTCGATTAAAATGTCTGAAGATAATGGTATTTTATATTAAAAGTAGAATGTAAATAAACAAACACTTTTACGACTAAAATACCGTTAATCAATGAGCGATACAAATTAATTTTAGCACAGAATTAGCTATTTTTTATATACGTTGTGAACCATAGTTATTTATATTTGCTGAAAATATTATATATTTACTTTACTAAACTCTTAAAAATGGAATGTTTATCACATAAGGCGAAAATTCAAAACACTTTCTCAAGTGTTAGAGATTTCTCGTATTCTGAAAAGAGAAATCCTATGTCAGAAGATGAAATGAACAATCAACTTTTAGATGCCATACTTGACTTTAAAAAGTCAATTAAAGACAAAACCAAAAGAATCTATGAAGTCAATGAGAATGTTGAAAAACTCACTTGGTTTAATGATTTAGACGAAGAATGTTTAATGCTGACAAATGATTTGATTTCAGCCGCGAAAGACTTACGAACTTCTTTAATTCGTCAATATATTTCTTTAGATTTTTTAAGAAAAAAAGGTGTTGCAAAAGAAGAGATTAAGGATTTCAAAAATTCTATTGATGAATTGAAAGAAACTTATGAGGATTTAGAATCCGTATTCTTCTACCTTCCTGAATTACCAGATTTTGTTGAAACTACAAAACAACTTTCTCTTGTTTAATGGATATATATTGTTTAGATGATTTTAAAGTTGAGTTTGAAAAATTAAATTCAAAAAAGTCATATAATACAATTGAAAGTGATTTAA
>JAGXIE010000137.1 GCA_024635765.1 Flavobacteriaceae bacterium
ACAGGAGAACCAGCTGCAAGCCATAAGTCCATTCCGAGATGAATATTCCGCTCGGTAGCCACATCGTCTTGATTAAAATACTCGCTGCGTCGGTAAATATTTCGTATTTCGTTATAACCACCATATGCAACCAAACCATTATTGAGCTCTATGTGACTATTCACATAGGTTTCCAAGGCACTGGTATTACTTACGTCGACCGTTTGTAAGGCTGCATTACCAACCGAGAGGTCTAAAGGAATATATTTTTTTAAAGGAATCATAGCATCTAAAACAGGAAGCGAGTTCGTGCTTATGCTTTGTAAAAAAGAAGAAAATTGTTCTGAATTCATAGTTTCAAAATAGAATTCTAAATGTACTATTTTGAAAGGATATTATTAGTTACAATGATGAAATTCGTGGTCTGGAAGTAATTTTACTGCATAGTTACTTCGCTGAATTTTGCATTAATGACTATGGTCTTACCACTAATCATATCACCTACAGAAAATGAGGATGCAGAAAGCGATTTATTCTTTGGATGCTTCAACTTCGAGCGACTGCCTTTGTATTGCAAATTATAATCTGCCTTCGGGAGCATCACAAATGCTTCACTATTTTCCAATACAATATTCAAATTACTAAACGTAGGCTGAATGGCATTGATTGACAATTCCCCAAAACTGCCATCGATCACCGCACTGCCAGAGAGACTATTGATATCTATATTAGAGGAATTAGAACTCAACACCAACCTATTCACAGTATCGATCTGTGCCTTATCCACAAAATTAAGTTTCAATTCGCCCATATTCCAATTGGTAATCAATACAGGAGAATAAGAAACATTGATGGAAGTCTTACTTCCATCAATGCTATTGGCTGTAAAGGCTGAATGTGAGACATCACCACGCAT
The DNA here is from genome assembly GCA_024635765.1 of Flavobacteriaceae bacterium. GTDB lineage: Bacteria > Bacteroidota > Bacteroidia > Flavobacteriales > Flavobacteriaceae > JBPOFM01. Next base: position 896 of record JAGXIE010000137.1, read on the forward strand.
ATTGGTAATGACCGAGGCAAACTTCAGTTCGCCGTGTCGCACATTCATTTTTAACTTTGCCTTTTTAGGCATTTTAATCTTAATAGTTTTCTTAACCTTCGTATTCAACTTCGTCTCGATTCGTTTGGCTATTTCCTCACGACGTTCCTCTAAATGCTCTTGTCTGTCTCTCATGTGATCTTGACGGCCTCTCATCACTTCTTGTCGTGCTTCCATGGCTCGGGTGCGCTCTTCCATTTGTTTTCCAAAGCGTTCTCCCCAGGCTTCCATTTTTTTTTCATACTCTTTGCCCCATTTCGCCTCAAATTCTTTGCCCCAAGCTTCCATTTTTCGTTCATAATCCTTTCCAAACTTGTCACCAACTTCTTTGCCGAACTTCTCACCCCATTCTTCCATTTGTTTTGAATAGGATTCAAAATCAGTTTTGCCAAATTTGCGTCCCCAAGCTTTCATTTTTTCTTTATACTCTTTCCCGTATTTGGTTTCATATTCTTTGCTCCATTTGTCAAGATACTTCTCACCATCTTTTTTATAGGCATCATAATCAAAATTAACAGCGCCTATACCTTCTGGTAATTCAGGAAGTTCCGGCATTTTTGGCATCTCTGGCATATTTGGCATTTGAGGCATTTGAGGTATCTCTGGCAAGTTCGCTAATTCAAATTCCAATTCTCGCATGGCGTCAAAATCAAAATCAAAATCTCCTTCAACAACTTCCCAAGAATTATGCGACCCCTTTGATTCGATAGTCACTTCATCCCCAGAACCACTCATCGTGATATTCCAGTTTTTCAATTCCTTTTCAAGTTCTGCCTTTGAGAGCTTTTGTCCTTCAATATAGGCCTCCACCTCTACCTGATCTTTGTTCCAAGTATCCACTTCGATATTTGTGTAACTTGTATTCAAATTAATAGTTACCTCATTATTTGCGTTTACTGTTTTGGTAAACTTTTGCATTTTCTGCTGGGCGGTAACACTCAAACTTCCTACTAACAGTAGTAAGACTAATTTTATTTTTAATGTTTTCATGATGTCATTTTAATGTCGTTTTCACGATAGTGAAAGTTATTTTTAACTTACATTCTGAAGGTCTTCAGATGTGTTTAATTCTCGTAATTGTTCTTTAAGACGATGCAACAGATTGAGACGTAATTTTAAATTATCGATTAGAGCACTAACGGTAAGCTCATTCGGCCCATGTTCAGTCAACTCAACAGACAAACGATTGTATTCTTTGTTCAGCTCTTCCAAACGCACCAAGTAACTATCAAACAAGTCTTTGTTTTCAGGTGTCAACTTTACATTGGCTAACTCTAAATTGATATTCGCTACGTAATAGTCTTCAACCTTCTTCAAATCTGGAGATACATCTCCTAAAGATTTCAAAGTTGCTACTGGCACTACATCCGGCTCTATGGTTTCCACAGAACTGTTAAAGAATTGATAAGCGCCAAAACTCAAGCCTAAAAGCACTACAATACTCGCTGCGATATTCCAAATACTGAAACGTTTTTTGATTGATGTTGTAGGAATTTCTTCTTCTAATTTATTAAGAAATCGTGCCTCGTGACCTTTGGGCATTCCATTTTGAATCTTCAATCGATCCTCCTCAAACATTTTTTTAAGATCTTGTGCCATTGCAAATAGGTGTTATTAGTTCTTGTAATTTTACTTTTCCTCTCGATAATTGTGTCCGTGAAGCGATTTCTGTGATGTTTAAAATTTGGGATATTTCCTGATGGTCATAACCTTCGATCAAATACAGCATCACCACTAGTTTATACTTTTCAGGTAATTGCTCAATCGCTTTCTTTACGTCTTCAATTGTTATATGGTCTTCTACCAACCATTCGTCATCTGTATCATCGACTACCTTGAGATGCACCTCTTGTAAATCCTGTAAATGTTTCTTTTTGGATTTAAGTAAATCGATACTTTTATTGATGACGATACGTTTTAACCAAGCTCCAAAAGTGACTTCCGCTTTATATTGATGTAGTTTGCTAAAGGCTTTAATAAAAGCTTCCTGTACGATATCTTCAGCTTCCATGGAATCCTTCACAAACCTATTTGCAACTACATACATACCATCACAATATTGAGAGTACAGTTGCAACTGTGCCTTTCTATCGTTTTGTTTGCATTTTTCAATGATATCTGTTTGAAACATGCTTTGTTTGTACTTTTGGTTATTGGTTCAGTTCATCTTAAAGACGAGGCAAAAATTAAGATGTTGCAGAAATTAGGAAATTTATGAAAAAAAATACCGAAATATTACAAAACAACGTTAAGAGCTTGATGTATAAGTGATTTTTCATTTATATTTATAGTGAAATTTAAAGTAAATCAGATTATTTTATGAATACAGTTTTAAAATGGACCATCATCGTGCTCTCTGTTGTTGCATTAGGCCTTTTTATATACGCGTTTGCGTTTGAAGATATTTTTAGTAAACGTTTAAGTCCAAAGGATACTGTTAAATTTGAATTAAATGACACAAAACTAGAAGTTTTATATAACAGACCCTATAAAAAGGGTCGTGAGATTTTTGGTGCACTTGTGCCTTTCAATGAAGTATGGAGAACAGGAGCCAATGAAGCTACAACATTTAGTACCAATAAAGATTTGTTGATTGAAGGCTTCACATTAACCAAAGGCGAATATACATTATGGACGATTCCTAATGACACTACTTGGACTATCATTTTTAATACAAAACAATATCCTTGGGGCGTTGACGAACAGATGCGACCGATGCGAGAACGTCAATTCGATTTTATGGATATTGAAGAACCTGTCCAAAAACTTGATAAATCAGTCGAACAATTCACAATTGCATTTGATAACACTACAGATGACTTAAAGATGACCTTGGTTTGGGACAAAACAAAGGTTGAAGTCCCAATGAAGGTCATCGAAAACCATGAACAATAGGTTAAAACCTAAACATTTTGAGTAAAAAAAACCAATCTTCAGCACTGCATGAACAAAAAGGTGTCTCTGAACCAGAAACAACCAATAAAAGTGCTGTAAGGTCAATAAAAGAAAAACGCCAAACACAACCGTCATCTGACGAATTGGTCAAAGACATTCTCAATGGAAATATGACTGCTTTGAGCAGGGCCATCACACTTGTTGAAAGCACAAATCCCGAACATCTTAAAAAAGCAAGCGACATTATTCAACATTGTTTGCCACATGCCAATAATTCCGTACGCATTGGAATCACAGGTGTTCCTGGTGTTGGGAAAAGTACGTTCATTGAAGCCTTCGGGAGTTACTTGACTTCTAACGGAAAAAGGGTAGCTGTGTTAGCAGTAGATCCAAGCAGTTCCTTAAGCAGAGGTTCTATTCTTGGTGACAAAACCCGAATGGAAGACTTGGTGAAAGATGAAAATGCATTCATTCGTCCTTCTCCATCGGGAACCTCATTGGGTGGTGTTGCTCGCAAAAGCCGAGAAACTATTATTTTGTGTGAAGCCGCTGGCTTTGATACCGTTCTTATTGAAACTGTCGGTGTTGGTCAAAGTGAAACCGCTGTACACAGTATGGTCGATTTCTTTTTGTTGCTGAAATTAGCTGGTGCAGGTGATGAATTACAAGGAATCAAGCGTGGTATTATGGAAATGGCAGATGCCATCGTTATTAATAAAGCCGATGGAGATAACCTCAAAAATGCTAAATCAGCCAAAGTAGAATTCAATAGAGCCTTACATATGTATCCTGTGAAAGAATCGGGTTGGCAACCCAAAGTTTTATTGGCGAGTGCCTTAAAAAATGAAGGTATTTCTGAAATTTGGGAATTGATAGACTCCTATTTAAAAGAAGTAAAAGACAATAATTATTTTGACAAGAACCGAAAAGAGCAAAACAAGTACTGGTTGCTCCAATCAATTGAAGATCGGCTGAAATCTGATTTTTATAATAACCCAACTATTAAAAAAGAATTAAAAAATCAGTTACACCTTATTGAAAAAGGGAAAACATCTCCTTTTGCCGCTGCAGAATTACTGTTGAGTTTATGAAAAATTCTCTTTATACCAAGCGACCTGTGCCTTAACGCCTTCCAGTAAAGTAGTAGTTGGATTGTAGTTTAAAAGCTCTCTTGCCTTATCTATATTCGCTTTTGTTCGTAGCTGATCACCCGCTCGTTTTGGAATAACATTTAGTTCTATTTTTTTTCCTAGTACTTGCTCCACGGCCTCGATACCTTCTTGAGTAGTATGCTCGACTTCCGTTCCAAGATTGAATATTTCTCCATTCACTTTATCTTCATTATTGATTACACTTATAACACCATCAACAATATCTCCAACATAGGTAAAGCTTCTTAAATGTGCATCACTTCCTTCAAATAAAGGAAAGGGTTCATTTTTAAGTCCCAACTTAATCAATTTTGTGTACATCTTATCTGGTCGCTCTCTTGGACCGATTACAGAATACAAGCGCAAAGAACAAGACTTGATCTTTAGTTCCCTACTCGTCTGAAGTACTAATTGTTCTGCTGCCAATTTGGTGACGCCATAATGCGAAGCTGGCTGTGGAGCTATGTCTTCTGGAAAGGTTGCCTCTAAACCATAAATAGAGGAGGTGCCGATATTTACAAATAATTTTAATTGTTTACATGTCAATGCATAATCAATCAAATTTTTTGTAGCGATGATGTTATTACTGAAATAGTCTTCAAAAGTAGATGATGCTGAAATACCTGGCTGTGCTGCAAAATGGAATATATAATCAATGTCTAAAGGTAAAATCCTTATTAAATTATTGGTTCTTAAATCATGACGTATCATGGAAACCCCTTTTTCAGTGAGTTTTTTGGCATTCAGTTCCTTCAGTTCAACACTATAATATGGTGAAAAATTATCAACGCCAATGACATCATGCCCTAGACTAACCAAACGTTCAGCTGTATGAGAACCAATAAAACCAGCTGCTCCTGTGACTAATACCTTCATATATCAATTAAATTGCAAAATACTATGCAAGTTAACATCTTTTTTATAGAAAAAATCAGCATTTTTTAACCATTCATCTAAAAATGAATATTTTTGCACCAACTAACCCTGTCCAAATGAATTATAGGTTCACTATTATAGTGCCCGTTTATAATGAAGAAGATAATCTAGAGCGTGTTGAAAAAGAACTCCTTAACTACATCACTATAGCTAAAGTCCCTACGAAAATTTTATTCGTCAATGATGGATCCAAGGATAAGAGTCAAGAGTTTATTGAACAGATTTGTGACAGAAATGAAGCATTCCAATACATTTGTTTTGGGACAAATCGTGGATTGAGTGCTGCAATTAAAGCAGGTTTTGATTATGTAGATACAGAGCTATTAGGATATATAGATTCTGATTTGCAAACTGCACCAGAGGATTTTAATATCTTGCTTGATTATATAGATGAATATGATTTGGTGACTGGAGTCAGATCTAACAGAAAGGATTCATTTGTTAAAAATATGTCATCTAAAATTGCCAACGGAATCAGACGCACTTTTACTCATGATGGAATGGATGATACAGGCTGCCCATTAAAGGTAATCAAAACTGAATATGCAAAACGAATACCTATGTTTAAAGGTTTGCATCGGTTTTTGCCAGCCATGATTTTACTTCAAGAAGGAAAAATAATTCAGGTTCCTGTGCAACATTTCCCTAGGATAGCAGGCACCGCTAAATTTGGGCTTTGGAATCGTTTATTGGGACCTCTAATGGATTGTTTCGCTTATCTGTGGATGAAAAAGAAATATATCAATTATTCAATTAGCAAACAAAGCGAATGAGCCAATGGTTAATCTATAGTATTGGTTTTTTGGCTCAAATCTTGTTTTCATCAAGACTTGTTATCCAGTGGATTGCTTCAGAAAAACAAAAGATGGTCATAACGCCATCTACGTTTTGGTCTTTAAGTTTAGTGGCCTCTTTCCTTTTGTTCATTTATGGATATTTACGTCAGGATTTTGCTATTATGTTGGGTCAAAGCCTGACTTACTTCATTTATATTCGGAATTTGCAATTACAAGGTGAGTGGAAAAAAATTCCTGGAATCCTTCAGTGGCTATTATTATTGGTGCCTTCATTAATTGTGATATATTACTTTAACAACAACAAAATCGATGTCAATATTTTGTTCAAAAATGAGGATATTCCTAAATGGTTATTGGTTCTAGGTATCGTTTCACAGGTTATATTTACGTTTCGCTTTGTTTATCAATGGCTTTATTCTGAACATAAAAAAATCTCGGCTTTACCTTTTGGATTCTGGTTATTGAGCCTTGTCGGAGCTCTTTTAATTTTAACTTACGCTATTTTTAGAAAGGATCCTGTATTATTTGTAGGCCACGGGCTTGGAACTGTCATTTACACTAGGAACCTTTTTTTAATACACAAAAACAATGCTAAAGGCTCTCCAATCTAAACCCTATCTTTCTTTAAGTATAATCGTTATTGTCATGCTCGGCTTTAGCATCGATAGTATTCCCGTGAGCATCATGGAAGCTCGTAATTTTATTACAGCTAGAGAAATGATAACCGATGGCAATTGGATTTTGACAACCATGAATGGTGAAGCACGCTACGAAAAACCTCCTTTACCGACTTGGCTGACCGCACTATCCGGATTAATATTTGGATTAAAAAGCTTGATTGCTTTGCGCTTTCCAACCATTATATTTATTGCTCTTATCGGAATCTTAACTTATATGTTGTCTAAAAAGATGTTGAATGATGAGAGACATAGTTTTGTTAATGGCCTAATTGTGATAACATCTTTTTATGTGATCGGAATCACACTTGAAGCTCCTTGGGATATCTTTAGTCATGGTTTTATGTTGATGGGTATTTACCATCTCTTCCTATTTTTTGAGAAAGTAAAAAATTATGGGATTAATGTTTTGCTTGCAGGTATTTTTATTGGATGTTCTATCTTGTGCAAAGGTCCAATTTCTATATATGCCATAATGCTTCCGTTTATGCTGGCATATGGGTTTACGTTTAAGTTTAAAAATTTCAAGTTAAAAATTTTGCCCTTAATAGGATGTATTGTTTTGGCTTTATTGATTGGAGGATGGTGGTATGTTTATGTTCGATTAAATGATCCGATCACATTTGAAACAATTGCCTCAAGAGAAACAAATAATTGGCACAGTTATAATACGAAGCCAATTTATTATTATTGGAGCTTTTTTACCCAAAGCGGTATTTGGACGATTCCTGCCTTTATAAGTCTCTTGTATCCTTACCTAAAAAATCGGGTTACTAATTTAAAAGCCTATCAGTTTAGTCTTCTATGGACACTCATTGCAGTCATTCTGCTCTCCTTGGTCCCAGAGAAAAAATCAAGGTATTTGATGCCAGTACTAATTCCTTTAGCGATAAACACTGGTTTTTATATTGAATATTTAATGCGAAAGTTCAAAACGTTCCAAAACAAGAAAGAAATAATTCCAGTCTATTTTAATTTTGGGTTGATTGCTCTGATTGGTATTGTTTTACCAATAGTTCTTTATTTTTTAGTTGGAGATCAATTAGCCAATCATTGGATTCTCTTTGTTATTGCTTCAATTACAGCGTTGGCAACAGGAGTTTTAATCATCCTAAATCTAAAATATAAAAGAATTGAAAACGTCTTTTTATTGACAGTGGCTTTTTTTGCCTTTTTACTTATGTTCGCTTTGCCACTGTTTAAACCAATTATCGGTAAAGCAAATAATCCTATAACAACTCTAAAACAAAAGGACCTAAAGCTCTATGGTTTTAATAATGTGTCGCCTGAAATGATTTGGCAATATGGAGAAAAAATCCCACAGATTAAACTTGAAGATGGTTCAATAGACTTCCCAGATGACCAGAAATTCGGAATATTAGCATACAATTTGACCGATAAGGAATGGATGTTTTTAAAAGAGAAATTTGACATTCAAAAATTGGATCGCTTTGATTTGAATACGGTTCCCGAAGATTCAAGACGTTATAATGATAGATTAATCAACGACTTCTATATCCTGACTCGTCATTAAGAATCTTTTGCATGGCAAATTGATTTAATCTATAAAAGATGTATCCCATTAAAGCACCAAAAGCCATTCCCAATACGATATCCAAAGGATAATGGACTCCAATGTAAACTCTACTATATGCCATTAAAAAAGCCCAAATCACGAGGATATATTTGAGGTATTTATATTTGTTTCGAAGCATAAGACCAATAAATATTGCAGCTGCCATCGTGTTTGAAGCATGACCTGAAAAGAATCCATATCGTCCACCGCATCCTGACCTAACCAATCGCATACTGTCTATAATCTCTGCCAAATGACATGGTCGTAATCGATGAAATCCGTACTTAAAAATGTTGGTCGTTTGGTCTGTCACCAAAATCATCAATGCTACAACAACAACCGTAATCAACATTGGCTTTTTACCTATCTGCTTAAATATTAAGTACAACAACAAAGCATAGAAAGGTATCCAATTGAATTTACCAGTGTAAGCCAACCAAAATGGATCCCAGGTTTTTGTGCCTAAACTATTTAAGTAAATAAAAAGCTCTGTGTCGTATTGAAGAATTTGCTCAACCATCATTCATTATATCTCGTGATTTCCCTATCGTAAAAATCAGTAGCTAGTTGAATCAAATTCTCGGTTTCTGATTCTATTTCTTTTTCATCATGTTCGTCAAACTCTTCAAGCCACTCGACATCATCTGTTTCTAAATTAAGAATGAAGCGAGGAAAATCAGTATGTATAATATAAATGGCATCCGGAAAATCAGTGTTATCGCCAAGTATGAATTTAGGTAGTTCCATGAATTTTTTATTTATTATTCAAAATTAACTTTTTCGTCAAATAATTAAATCTAATATACAACAATATTGCAGCACTGGTCAATCCCGCCAACAATCCTAGCCAAATCCCCAAACTTCCCAAAACATCTTCTTTTCCAGAGTAATAACTAATAGGAAAACCAATTGCCCAATACGAAATAAAAGTTATAATTGTTGGAATCTTAACGTCTTGCAAGCCTCTTAAGGCTCCTAGCGCAATGACCTGAAGGCTATCACTAATTTGAAAGACGGCAGCAGCAATCAATAAGGTTGCAGCTATACTGACCACTTCCATATTATCGGTAGCGTTTATAGGATCATTTAAATTGACATAAATTTTCGGAAAAACATTATGTAATAATAGAAACATGACAGCAAAGACTATCGCGAAAATAATACCGAGTAGAAAAATAGAATAAGCAATTCGACGTAATTCCTTAAAATTTTGAAGGCCTTTTTGATTGCCTACACGAATCATGGCAGCGACACTTAATCCTGTAGCGACCATAAAGGTCATTGAAGATAAGTTGAGGGCAATTTGATTCGCTGCCTGAGGGTTTTTGCCCAATGTACCACTCAACCAAATTGCAGCAGTAAATATGGCCACTTCAAAAAACATTTGCATAGCACTGGGAAATCCTAAATTGAAAACCTTTTTCATCATCACCGAATTCAGAACAAATAGTTTGATATTGGTCACATACGCTTTTGATTTCTCTCTCAACTTCAACAACCACCACAAAAAAAGCAACATAGCAACACGTGAAATCAGTGTTCCTAATGCAGCTCCAACGATTCCCATTTCTGGAAATCCGAGTTTACCAAAAATCAGTACATAGTTGAAAAACACATTTAGTACATTGGCGATAATTGTCGCGTACATCGGATATTTGACTAACGATAAACCATCACTGAACTGCTTAAATGCCTGAAAAATAATCAGTGGAATCAATGACAAGCCTACCAAATCTAAATATGGGATTGCAAGGACAACAACTTCCTCTGGCTGATCCAAAACATACATAAATGGCTTTGCGAGCAGTAAAAGTAGAAACAATAGAATACTCAAAACGGTACACAAAAATAATCCGTGCTTGAAAGATGATTTCCCTTTTTCAAAGTTTTTTTCAGAGTCTGCTTCGGCAGCCAAAGGTGTTATGGCTGTAGAAAAACCAATACCTATAGACATCGCAATGAAAATGAAGCTGTTACCTAGTGATACTGCTGCCAGTTCTGCTGATCCTAATTGACCAACCATAATATTATCAATTAGTCCAACAAATGTGTGACCCAACATTCCTAGAATAATAGGTGTGGCAAGCTTAAGATTGTATCTGAATTCTCTTGTATAATGTGATAAAATCAAAATGATTATTTAAAAAGTGGCAAAGTTAGCTGTTTGCTAGTCCTTTTAATAGATTTATCATTATATTTTCAGGTTTAAGAATTCAAACTGCTGATAATTAAAACTATATAACACTTATTTGTTAATAAGTCCATTGGAAATATAACCTGAAAAACGAATTGAATCTCTATTTTTGCTAAAGATAATTTTAATAGAATAGGTCATAACAACTGTTATTCTTTTCTGATTATATTATTTAGGAACATTTTAGCTATTATTTTAGAGGGATTTGAAAATTTGTTGTTAAAACGTTTCAACTATAAAAGGGGATTTTTTCCCCTTTTGTATTTCTAACCTTTTTTTAATTAACAAAATTTTAAAATCACACTATAAAGCATTTTGTAAATTGCTGAAAAACTAACACATGAAGCTCTATTGTATTTTGTTTTTAAGTGTTTTTTGTTGGCATACTTTTGCGCAATCAGATCAGGATAGTGTATCCCCTTTTCTTTATGAAATAGTTTCTCAATTTCCTAATGTGAGAGATATCGCTCTGAACACTATGAGCAATGAAGCCGTTTTTTCTGCACAAAGTGTGATGGGTGACTTATCCGCTCTCGTCAGTGTCAAAAAAGAAAATGATCAATGGATACATCCAGAAGTGGTTTCTTTTTCTGGTCGTTATTTCGATTTAGAACCCTATTTTTCAAAGGACGGTTTAACGCTTTATTTTGTTTCGAATAGACCTTTGAACCAAACTTCCGATACGACTAAAGATTTTGATATTTGGTATGTAGAACGAAAATCGCTCAAAGACAATTGGTCACAGCCAATAAATATTGGAGCTCCAATAAATACAGAAATGGATGAATTTTATCCTTCGGTAGCAGACTCAAAAAACTTATATTTTACACTAGATAATCCAGAGCTAAAACAGAAAGATGACATCTATGTAAGCATTTATAAAGATGGAAAATACATGGAGCCAAAACGTTTAGGTGATGGTATTAATTCTAATGGTTACGAGTTCAATGCTTTTATTTCTAGTGATGAATCCTATCTTATTTATACGTGTTATAATAGAGAAGGTGGTTATGGTAGTGGAGATTTATATTTAAGTACCAAATTAGACAATGGTGATTGGGGTCCTTCCAAAAATATGGGGAGCACTGTAAATTCAGACAAAATGGATTATTGCCCTTTCGTTGATGAATCTGCAAGCGCACTGTATTTTACTAGTAAACGGAATGCTTTAGAACCGACTTTTACATCTCAAGTGAATTTAAAAGAATTGTTAAAAACATTCCAGAGCTATGAAAATGGATCGAGTAGATTATATAGGGTCAGTTTCAAGAATGAGTAGATTTAAATTTTCTTTCGAACCAATCTGTAAATTTATAAATCGTAGGTAATAGGTCAATATTTCGTAGCCGAATTCTTTTTTATCGAAAGCACAAAATTTTAAAATCGGAACGAAAAGCCAAACACTTTATAACCGGAATTGCCCAAGTACTATCCCTGTCCGGGATTAATATACGGATCCGCTATTGACCATTAGTTAGCATATTTCTAATAAATTACAGATTGTTCGCACTGCGTTTAGCCTCATTGAATTCGTTCATCAAATCTTCAACAATTTCTTTAACCGATTTTATGTCATGAATCAATCCTGAAATCTGTCCTATTTCTAACTCACCATCTTCCAAGTCTCCTTCAAACATGCCTCGCTTTGCTCTTGCTTTGCCTAATAGGGTTTTTAGTTCCTCGACGCTTGCTCCTTTTTTATAAAGTTCTTGAAGCTCATTATAAAACTTATTCTTTATCAATCGGACTGGCGCTAATTCTTTGAGTGTTAAATGTGTATCCCCTTCTTTAGAGCTAACCACCAAGTTTTTAAAATTCGGATGCGAAGATGCTTCATAACTCGCCACAAAGCGACTTCCTATCTGCACGCCATCCGCACCAAGAATCATGGTTGCTAACATGGCTTGACCTGTTGCAATTCCGCCCGCAGCAATCAAGGGAATACGTAAATTCTCTTTCACCATTGGAATTAACGTTAATGTAGTTGTCTCTTCGCGTCCATTATGACCACCTGCTTCAAAACCTTCGGCCACAACCGCATCTACACCAGCTTCTTGGGCTTTCAGTGCAAATTTTACACTACTTACCACATGAACAACTGTAATATTACGATCTTTTAACCAAGACGTCCAGGTATTAGGATTACCTGCAGATGTAAATACAATTTTTACGCCCTCTTCAACAATGATATTCATAACTTCTTCAATGTTCGGATATAACATTGGTACGTTCACACCGAAAGGTTTGTCTGTAGCTTTCTTACATTTCTGTATATGTTCTCTTAATACGTCTGGATACATAGAACCAGCACCAATTAAACCCAAGATACCAGAATTACTTGAGGCAGAAGCCAAACGCCAACCGCTCGTCCAAATCATTCCTGCTTGGATAATTGGATATTTTATATTGAAAAGCGTTGTTATTTTATTTTTCATTTAAGACTTTACCAATTTGAATGTTTTGGAACCTGAAGGAGATGTAATTTTTAATATATATACGCCAAGGGTTAAAAAGGAAGTATTGATAATTTCGTGTGTTTGATTCAGAGCTTTTTTTAAAATCACTTTCCCTAAAGTATCAAATAGTAATAAGGAACAATTATCAGTTGAGGATAGCTGTATATGCAGTTCGTCGGCAACTGGGTTTGGGAAAATTTTTAATTCATCAAAGGCTGTTTCTTGAACAGAAAGCGATATTGCTAAGGCTAATTGCATATTTGGAATGCCATAACCTAAAAGAGTATCAGGGGTATTATATTGTGAAGAGGACATCCTTATAAACTGCTTAAGTTGTTCATTAGATATATTCGGTAATGCCTGCTTCAAACAGGCTACTGCTCCCGCCATAATGGGCGAACTGAATGATGTTCCATTATTGGTGGTGATAGTATCAGTTTGATCGATCACAAATGTATTTACTGCACGTGCCACTATATCTGGCTTTAAACTTGGCTGTGATAGACTACCTTGGGAACTAAAACTAGCATAATCTCCATTAGAATCAACGCCTCCGATAGTCAAAACACTCGAAGCATCGGCAGGAGCACCCACAGTTTGCCATGCATTATTTCCAGAATTTCCGGCTGAATTCACAACTAAAATACCCTTCTCTGAAGCAATAGTCGCTCCTTTTGTTATATATGCCGTTTGACCATCCATTTGGGAAGGAGTATAACTGTAGTCAGGATTGTCATAAACAGTGTAACCCAAAGAGGAATTAATAATATGAACTCCCAGACTATCTGCACGTTCGGCAGCTTCTACCCAATAGCTTTCTTCAACAGGATTCTCACTGGTAACATCTTCAGTTCGGAACAAATAATAGGACGCATCTGGAGCAGTACCAACAAATTGATCTTGAACAAATCCTGCCATATCACTCAATACTTTAGTCCCATGATTACTTCCGGCAAATCCATAAACATTTTGACTTCTACTAACGAAATCATAACCGTTTAATAAATCATTATTTGATCTTAGTCGCTGAAAGGAAGACATGGTATTAACGTTTGGAAAGCCGGAATCCAAAACCGCAATGATAATTCCTTCACCTGTAAAATCAAGAAAATGTAAATCATCGAGCTGGATCATTTCAATTTGATTTTGAGTAGTTCCATAATTAAATTCAATACGTGCTTCAACTTGCTCAAATTTATTGTGTTGACTAAATGTACGTCCAGATCTATTAAGTGTCTGATCGGCAAAATCAATACGGTCTACAAAACTCAATGCTTCCAAACTGCTGATATCTGTTTCACTTCCCCTAACATGAACCGCGTTGAACCATTTAGACTTGGCTAAAACTGTAATTCCTGTCTGATTTTTTAATAAAGAGATATAAGTTTCGGTTACCGGAACGTCACGCTCATCAATCGGTATTCCTTGCGAATTTTTTCGATTGATAGACTGTTGTGTAAGTATCGTTATTGGGTTGGAAATAGAAAATGCCACATCCTCCTTATCAGTCAAGTAGACCCATGCGTCTTGCTGCGCATAGACAACTACTTGGCTAAAAACCAAAAGAAGTATTAGTAATTCCTTTTTCATTAGCAATAATTAGGATAATATGATAAATGCAATTTAAGAAATTACTCCCGAACCTACTAATTCTTCGTTTTGATACCAAGCGACGAACTGTCCCTCTGTTATCGCAGATTGTAATTCTTCAAATTCAACATACAGTCCGCCTTCAACTTTATGAAGAGTAGCATCTTGAAGCGGCTGACGATAACGGATTCGAGCTTTTACAGTCATGGACTCATCAACTTTTAAGGATAAATCTTCACGAATCCAATGTAGTTCCTGTTCTTTAACAAATAATGCTTTTTTTAACAAGCCGGGATGCTCTTTACCCTGCCCTGTATAAATTATGTTATCTTGGACGTCAGTATCAATCACAAACAACGGCTCTGCTGTTCCTCCAACTGCCAAACCTTTGCGTTGACCTTTAGTGAAATAATGTGCTCCTTGATGTTTACCTACAATTTTACCATCCGAAATTGAGTAATCAATTTTTCGGGTTAAATATTGAAGTTTTTCTTTGGACGAAGTAAAGTTTGGTTCTGATTCGATATAATAACTTTTATCTTCTGGAATTTCCACAATAACGCCTTCCTTGGGCTGTAGTTGCTGTTGAAGAAAATCTGGAAGTTTTACTTTTCCTATAAAGCACAAGCCTTGAGAATCTTTTTTATCGGCAGTAACTAAGTTCAATTTTGAAGCAATCTCTCGAACTTCAGGTTTTGTCAATTCTCCGATAGGAAATAAGGATTTTGATAATTGTTTTTGCGATAATTGGCATAAAAAATAAGATTGATCCTTATTATCATCTACACCTTTAAGTAATTGATAAATGTCTTCACCATCTTTTTGAATAATCCCTTTGCGACAATAATGCCCAGTAGCCACAAAATCAGCTCCCAAATCGAGTGCAATTTTCATAAACACATCGAACTTTATTTCTCGATTACAAAGTACATCAGGGTTTGGTGTACGGCCGTGTTGATATTCGTTGAACATATAATCGACTATCCGTTCCTTATACTGTTCACTTAAATCGACTGTTTGGAACGGAATACCTAATTTATCGGCAACTAACATAGCATCATTACTGTCGTCTAACCAAGGACATTCATTACTTATAGTCACAGAATCATCATGCCAGTTTTTCATAAACAAGCCAATGACCTCATAGCCTTGCTCTTTTAATAAATAAGCCGCAACGCTTGAATCCACTCCACCAGAAAGTCCTACTATTACTCTTTGCATGATGCAAAATTAAGAAATAAAAAAAAGTAACCGATTAAAGTTGCCATTATATATTGTAATACCATTTATAGATAATGACTATTGCTTTTTTGGATTCTTACTGTAGGTGGTAAAATCTTTTTCTTCGGTTAGTACACCATTTTCATAGTATTTCCAAATACCATGTTTTTTATCATTTTTATAGGAGCCTTCCGCTAAAGGTTGTCCGTCCTTATTATAGTATTTAGAAACACCATGTAATACGCCATTTTTATAGGCAAACTCTTTTAGAATCTTTCCATTTGGCGAATACCACATGGATGTGCCATCAATCAGTCCATCCACATATATCGATTTTTCAGCAACTTGACCATTTTCATAAAAAACCGTCTTTTCACCTTCCAATAAGCCTTTATCATTATAATTTTCGATTGTCAATATACCATTGGACTTATTGTGATAATAAATCCATGTGCCAATAAATAATTTGTCTCTCATCATTCCTTCACTGATCAATTTGCCTTTTGAAGAATAGAATTTAACATTGATTTTGTCGCTATTGGGAAGAAACTCTCTTGTGGCACTCAATTTACTTTTGCCATCAACGAGTTTGTAAAACTTGAAAGTTCCAACTTCATTCCCGTGTTCAAAAGTCCCCTCGTAACGAGGCTGATTCGTCTTTTCAAAATTAGCTTTCCAATAGCCATGGCGCTCCCCGTTATCATCTAATTGATTGATTGATTGAGCACTAACATTTGTTAAAAATAATGTTAAAATTATGAATGTGATAATATTTTGTTTAATCATTTTGTATTTTCATTGAACAAAAATTTATTATTAACTCTATTTAAAACTCAAAGCAATGAAAATTATTTCAAATTTAACAAAGATTATACCAATCCTTCTGTTGGTTCTAACAATTTCATCGTGTAGCAATGATGACGACAACAATCCAGTAACTCCGATGGAGTTAAATATTGTTGAAACCGCAATAGCAACACCTTCATTGAGTAGTCTAGTTGCAGCTTTACAGGCAGCCGATGGAAATTTGGTAAATGTACTTAATGGAAATGGTCCTTTTACGGTATTAGCTCCAACAAATGAAGCATTTGCAACTTTTTTATCCGCAAACGGTTTTGCCAGCTTAAGCGAAGTACCGACTGATGTACTTTCTCAAATTTTATTGAATCATGTCATATCTGCTGATATTACTTCAACAGATTTAACTGGTTTAGGTTCAGGATACACAACTACAAACGCTACTGGCGCAGGTGGAAATCCAATGAGCATTTACTTCAATACATCTAGCGGTGTGTCATTCAACGGCGTGTCATCGGTGAGCACAGCTGATGTGACTGCTACGAATGGAACAGTACATATTGTTGATGCAGTTATCGGATTGCCAAATATTGTAACACATGCTGCAGCGAACCCTAACTTATCAAGTTTAGTGGGTGCATTAACAACTGGTGGAAATTCGACATTTACGGATTTACTTTCAAGTACAACTACTGAATTTACAGTTTTTGCCCCAAACAATGCTGCATTTGGAGCCTTTACCAATCCTAACGGAAATGACTTAAACAATATATTATCAAATCACGTAATTGTAGGGGCCACGGCCACTTCTGGCGGTTTAAGCAATAGCTATGTATCAACAGCTGCCGCTAATAGCGATGGTGATGCGATTAGTTTATATATTAATACAGATAACGGCGTAACTTTAAATGGTATTTCTGATGTTATGACAGCAGATATCATAGCAACTAATGGTGTGATCCATGTTGTTGATGATGTTATCGATTTACCCACTGTTGTTACTTTCGCTTTGGCTAACCCAGCTCTAACCAATTTAGTTGCTGTTTTACAATCTGCAGATTCTCAATCACCATCACCAAATTTAATAGGAACACTTTCTGGAGCAGGATCATTTACAGTTTTCGCACCGACAGATACAGCTTTTGGAGATTTGTTATTGGACTTAGACCCTACAGGAAATACAACTTTAGCTGATGTTGCACCAGCAACTGTTGAAGATATCTTATTATACCATGTTGTTAGCGGGAACGTAAGATCAACAGATTTGACGTCAGGGCCAGTACCTACACTTGGAGGTTCAATAACACTAGATGCTTCAAACTTAACCCTTACAGACCCTAATAGTAGAGTAAGTAACATTATCCCTAGCCTTGTAGACATCCAAGCTATCAATGGTGTAGTACACGCAATAGATAAAGTTATATTACCACCACAATAATTGAAAAAGAAAGTTTTTTTTTATTGATTAGTTAGTTAGAAAGAAAGAGCCTCCAGATTATTTTGAAGGCTCTTTTCATTTATGGCATGTTATAATTATTTCTTCCTTTTTTGCTGTACTTGTTTTTGTTCTTCAGCCTTCTCCATCATTTCAGCCATTTTCTTTTGAAACCTATTTTGTTTTTTAGGTTTTGCCTTGCTAACCTGAATATTTGCATGAATTTTATCTTCATCCAAAATGTAATTTTTAATAACCAGCATGATTCCAATACTAATTAGGTTAGAAATGAAGTAATACAAACTTAAGCCTGAAGCATATTGATTGAAGAATACTAACATCAACAATGGGGAGAAGTAAATCATGTACTTCATCATTTTACTCATATCAGGCATCCCTTCTTGAGTTGGCTGTGAAGCCATTTGGTCACCTGTTGTCATTTTCATGTAGAAGAAAATAGCAATCGCGGCTAAAATCGGAAACAAACTTACATGTGAACCGTACAGTGGAATTGTAAAAGGTAATTCCGCAATCACATCATATGACGATAAATCGTCTGCCCAAAGGAAACTCTTCTGTCTTAAATCGAAAGCTGTTGGGAAAAACATAAACAAGGCATAAAATACAGGTATCTGCATCAGTCCTGGCAAACAGCCACTTAAAGGACTGGCTCCAGCTTTGTTCTGTAATGCCATGGTTTCTTGTTGTGCTTTTAGCTTATTGTCTTTATATTTCGCTCTAATGGCATCTAATTCTGGCTTGAGAACCCGCATCTTTGCCTGTGACAGAAATTGCTTGTATTGTACAAATGACAATAGTATTTTTATTAATATCGTCATCACGATAATTGCAATTCCATAAGGCATAATAGAGCTCAAGAACCCGAATAAAGGAATAAACAACGCTTTATTGATCCATCCAAAAATCCCCCAACCCAATGGAATACTTTTCTCTAAATCTGATTCATATTTTTTGAGTATTTTACTATCGGTTGGGCCGAAATAGAATTTCATTGGTTCATTGATTTCACCGGCTGCAACACTCATAGGCAATTTGGAAGTATATTGTTTTGTAAACAATGTATCGACCTCCTCATCTTCCACTAAATCCTTCGAAGTTAATTTTGCGGTCTCAAATGGTTTATCAGCGACTAAAATAGAACTAAAAAAGTGCTGTCTATATGATAACCAATTGATATTTTCCTCTGTTTCTTCATCTTCACCACCTTGAGACAATTTATCAACTTTATCGCCATTTTCATATTGATAAGTCAAACGTGTATATCTGTTTTCATAAGTGATACTTTGATCATGACGGAAAGTCTTCATTTTCCAAGCTAGTTCGATCTCTTTTGACGTATTGATCACATCATTCAAACCTTGCGAGCGAATCGTGAAGTTCAGCATATAGTTATCAGGCTGTATTTCGTAACGATATTCTAAAAATTCACTTTCAGACACTTTCAGTCTCATAGATACAACTGTGTTGTTTCCATTATTGGTAACTGTCGGTTGAAAATATAATTCTTCAGTATTTAGCGTTCTATTATCCGTCGTACCAAAAGTAAGGTTGAACGCTGTATTCTTATCCTTTATCAAATATATAGGCACAGAATCATAATTGACAAACTTATTTAATTTCACCTCGGATAGAAATCCTCCTTTATTGCTGAATTTTAACGTCAACAATTCCGTTTTGACTTCTGTAGTTGCATCTTTTGCCGATGGTAAAGTTGATGCGTAGGCAAATGCTCCCAACTTATTTTTTAATGCTACCAGTTGGGTAGAATCTGAAGATGTTGAGTTAGAGTAGTCTTCAGATGTGGTTTCGTAAGTTTCCTTTTTCTGATTCTCTTCTTTTGCTTTTTGTTCTTTAGCTAATTGTTCTTGCTTGGCTTTCTCGGCTGCTTGTTCTTCTTCCGTTGGCTTATTTTGCCATAGCATGAATAATAAAATTCCGAAAATTATTACAAATCCTATGATGGAGTTAATGTCTAATTTTTTTTCTTCCATGTCTTGTATACATCTCCATTGTTTAAAAAAGAGATACTGGGTAGTTAATTAATAAATTCTTGTTTTGCTGCTTTCGATAATCAAAAAGCCGCCCGTTATTGATTTTGTGCCATACTGACACGCTTATTGTGTTTTTTGTAATTTAAAGCTGCCTTCACAAAAGCCACAAAAAGTGGATGTGGGTTAGCAACGGTACTTTTATATTCTGGATGGTATTGAACACCTACAAACCAATTATGGCTTGGTATTTCGATGATTTCTACCAAGTTTGTTTCAGGATTCAAGCCCGTTGCGAGCATTCCTGCATCTTCTATTTGTTTTTTGTAGGCATTGTTAAACTCATAGCGATGTCTGTGGCGTTCTTTGATCTCTTCAGTCCCATAAATCGTTTTGGCAGCACTTCCTTCTGTTAGTCGGCAGTCCCAAGCACCAAGACGCATGGTTCCTCCTTTGTCTGTGATGGTTTTTTGTGATTCCATCAAGTCTATGACAGGGTTTGAAGTTGCTTCGTTCATTTCTGTGGAATTGGCATCCTTTAACCCCAAGACATTTCGAGCATATTCAATAACTGCCATTTGCATTCCCAGACAAATCCCGAAGAATGGAATATTTTGCTCTCGCACATATCTTACTGCTTCTATTTTGCCCTCGATACCACGTTCACCAAATCCTGGGGCTACCAAAACACCATGAAGATGTCCTAATTTTTTAGCCACAGATTCTTTAGTCAAATATTCTGAATGAATAGGTTCAACCTTTACTTTTACTTCATTTTCAGCTCCCGAATGAATGAATGCCTCTAAAATAGATTTATAAGAATCCTGAAGCTCTACATATTTACCAATCAATCCAATGGTGACTTCACCTTTTGGATTTTTATGCCGTTGCAAAAACTGGTTCCACTGGGTCAAATCTGGTTCTGTACCTGTGAGTTCTAACTTTTTAAGAACTACTTTGTCTAATCCCTGCTCTAACATGAGGTTTGGGACATCATAAATAGTTGATGCATCGATAGATTGAATAACCGCTTCCTCGCGCACGTTGCAGAACAAAGCCAGTTTACGTCGTAAATCTTCTGGCAGCTCATGTTCGGTGCGGCACACCAATACATCTGCCATGACTCCACTTTCCATCAAGGTTTTGACACTGTGCTGAGTTGGTTTTGTTTTTAATTCGCCTGCGGCAGACAAATATGGTATGAGTGTTAAGTGAATGACAATAGCATTGTGTTCGCCTAAATCCCATTTGAGCTGACGGACAGCTTCTATATATGGCAAGGATTCGATATCACCAACGGTTCCACCTATTTCGGTAATGACGATATCATAGTCTCCAGATTTACCAAGGATTTGTACTCGATTCTTAATTTCGTCCGTAATATGAGGAATCACCTGGACTGTTTTACCTAAAAACTCCCCACGACGTTCTTTTTCAATGACACTTTGATAGATACGACCTGTGGTAACATTGTTTGATTGACTCGTGGGTACATTGAGAAACCGCTCGTAATGACCTAAATCCAAATCAGTTTCAGCACCATCATCAGTCACATAGCACTCTCCATGTTCATATGGGTTAAGGGTTCCTGGGTCAACATTAATATAAGGGTCGAGTTTTTGGATGGTGGTCCGGTATCCTTGTGCTTGCAGCAGTTTTGCCAGCGAAGCCGCTATGATACCTTTACCAAGCGAGGATGTTACACCTCCTGTTACAAATATGTATTTTGTAGTCGTTGTCATGTTGCGTTGTTAAACGCAGGCAAATTTACAAAATTTAAATAGAGTTTTAGGGAATTGTTTTTAGTTATTTTATGCATAATCCCGATACAAATTAATGTAATGCGACTCTTCGAAATAAAGTATAAATCTTTACATTTATCAGGGTTTTCCGTTTTTGTAAACTTGAAATTGTGTTAGATTTTGTAGAATTAATAAAATTAGAATATGATAAATTATGACTTGCTCATTCAAATTTGAATCATGAAAAAATCATAAAAGTTCAAAAAACAGTTAATTTTATGTTTGAAAAAAATTTGAGAAAATTAGATTATAATGGAATGGAGCGTTTTACCCTATCAATCCATTAACAATCTAAAAAATACTTTTGTTAATCAATTTATGTTATTCTATCTGAAAATATTATGGATAATTCAAGAATTTTTAAAATGTCCTTCGCTAGTGTATATCCACATTATATTACAAAAGCAATTAAGAAAGGGCGTACTAAGGCTGAAGTTGACACTATTATTTATTGGTTAACAGGTTTTAATGATCAATCGCTACAACAAATAATTGACAACAAAACAGACTTTGAAACCTTTTTTGCTGAGGCACCAGAAATAAATCCGAATGTTTCAAAAATAAATTGTTGGTGATATTTTTGACAGAGGGCCTCAAGTGACCGAAATGCTTTGGCTAGTTTATAAATTAGAAAAGCAAGCAACCGCAAAAGGCGGAAAGGTTCATTACCTTCTTGGGAACCGCGAGTATATGGTGCTGCATAAAGATTTGAGATATTTACATGATAATTATGTGGCCGCTTCTAATTTGCTCGGTGTAGATTATGATGAACTTTATGGAAAGAACACTGTGCTCGGGAGATGGTTGCGCTCAAAGTCAACAATTGTTAAAATAAATGAGCATACATTTGTTCATGGTGGTATTTCACAAGAATTTTTGAACCAAATCTACTACGATATTGAAACCATCAATTCTACGATGCGCTCTTCCATTGACAGAAGCAAAGTCGACATGAAAGCAACGGACTTTTACAGTGTCTATTATGGTAAGTAATGGGCCTGTTTGGTATCGTGGTTATTTTAATGACAAATTAAAAGAAGATATAATTTCGGATATTTTAAATCGCGTATCATCAAAACATTTGGTAGTTGGTCATTGTTCGAATAACGAAGTGATTAGCCTTTATGGCCAAAAAATATTAGGTGTAGATTCTAGTATCAAAAAAGGATCAAACGGTGAGTTATTATTCATCATAGACGAAAAATTTTATCGTGGCACTAAAGAAGGTGTGTTGATTTCATTTTAGTTCTAAAACTATTTAGAATATCTTTTCTTAATCCCATAAATCAATTCCTCCAAACCATTTAATTTAATTTCATACATCTGCTGCATCATGGTTCCCAACTGACCTTTTGGGAAGCCCTTGCTTTGGTACCATACATAATAGTATTCAGGGACGTCAATCAAATAGCGGTCTTTATATTTACCGAAAGGCATTTTAGCATGTGCCAGTTTAATGAGGAAATCTTTATCAGGCTGAAGCATCTATTTCTTTGATTTATAAGCATCAAGCTTTATAAGTTCTTGTTTTACAAATTTTTCCCATTTGGCCTGAAATTCCCTGTTAACAGAATTATTACTTTCTTGGTCGTATAGGTTTTGTGCAATAGCAACTTCTTTATTAATATTATTGTGCAACGATCTCAATTCAGATTTGAGATTGTTTGTCACGTTAAGCTGTACAATTTGTTTTCTGAATTTGCGTGCGTATAGTTCGGTAATATCAAAATGTAACTGTTCGTGCGCTAAAATATGGTTGTCACTTTCTTCTTTTATATACCAAGATTTATTCGGGTAAAAATGCGCAAATACATTAGCGTCGAAACTTACAATTCGTGAACCGGTTTCTTTTACGGAAAACTCAAAAGTGATACCAGATGCTGTAACAGCGACGGCAGACATATTGGGTTTTGGCACTCCTTTAAACTCACTCCACGTGAGCTTAATATCATCTCGCCATGAGATGACCTCGTCACTGGGCGGAACGATTAACAGGTACGCCAAAACAAATAGACAAATACTCTTATAAATCATAATTACCAATTAAACGAAATAATTTTTTCAATATCGGGATGCAAACTGTAATAAACAGGACGGGTTATTGTTGAATGCTCTAGCATCTTACGGATTATTTTATCTGTTAGAAATGGAAATACAAAGGTCACTTCAAATCTTGAAATACTTCTTGGGTCAGCTGCGATGATTTTCTGGACCAATGCCGTGGCACCATTCATTTCTAGATCGAAATCTCTTACCTTGATTCCCATCATCATCATCATCATTCAATTCTCCAAACCTGTGGCAACTGAATCTGTAGGTGAGAACGCCTCTCCTTTGCCATTATTGTCCAAAGGTGCATTGGTAATGAAACTGTTTCCAGATTGTAAATGCGTACATTCGGTGCACAAATCACCAAGATTGATTACTTTTGAGGTCATCTTTTCGCTTCTTCTATCCTTAAATCTGGGGTATATTGCAAAATGTAAACAGATTCGTTGTAATAACCACCTGATAATTTTTTGGCGTAGCGGAATTTGTTCTCCAAATATTCCGTTTCAACATCGTTTGAGGACGCACTGTACATGTCATCACTTGAAGCCAATCGCAATAATACATCTAAAGTTAAATCAAAACCACGAACTGCATACTTATTTGGATCCACTCCATATTCCCTTTTATATCGTTTTACAAAGCCATTCGTTTTTTCGGTATTGAAAGGTTTATTCACTGATGGATAATGAAACTTTAAATTGCTCAAATGATAATTGGATAAGTGCTCATAATCATAAGCTTCGGTCTTATTTGTAGTCACCAAAATAAGTTCTCTATCTCTACTTGTCATGCTATTGAGCGAACTCAAAACATTCAATATCATTCCTGCGTTATTAGTTTCTAAAAAGACATAATTCTTACCGCTCTTAATAGCTGCCGTTAAATCTGCAGCACTGACGTAAAAAGCGTCTTTACCCTCCTTGTTTTTCGTTGAAAATACTTGTGAAGCATTCGGAATTTGTCCTTTAATACGGTTGTTAATCGTGCGACTCGCAGCATCAGAAATTATGACCACATTACTTCGGAGAGAATCGGCCTTTACATAGTTGATCATTGCGCTTTCCAAATAACCTTCATTAGGAATCGTCTGAAATACATTATCATATAGTGTTGTTGGCTTCATTAAAGGTGAAATAGCCGGAACATTATCACTATTTAATTTAGCTGCCACTCGATCGAAATGGTTAGCCATGATCGGTCCTATAACAGCATCGTAATTTGAAAAATCATTATCTGTAAGGATTTTTGAAATTTGAGCGATTTGATTTTCGGTGTCAAACACCTTCAAATTAGTAGAAATACCAAGTTGTTTAGCTGAATCAAGTGCCATCTTAACACCAGAATAAAAATCTAGCGACACCGAAATCAAGCGGTCCTTTCTCATAATGTCTTTTGCTTCCTGAACCGAATCTGTGTCAATTCTATCCAATCTGAAGGGCAACATCATCGCTAATCGCTTGGTTTTTAAATTTTTAAGAGATTTTGATAAATTACTGTTTTCTATTGCACCATCAATGGTTCCGACGGTAACATTGTTTGGTACTTTTATTACCATTCCTTCTTTCAATCCACTTTCCTTGATGCCTGGATTTAAAACTTCTAACTGATCTTCTGTCAATCCTAATTTCACTTTCAGTCGGTAAAACCCTTCCTTTGGCAACACCTCATAATAGTTATAATTAGGCTCTATCGCTTTTTCTTCTTTTGTCTCAAGATTAGGCACATTAATCTCATCACCTGGTTGTAAAACCTCCGCCATATTGGGATTTAAAGCAATCAATTCTGGAACAGTAAGACCAAACTTATAGGCTATCCTCCATTTGCCTTCTTTCGGTTGTACTGTGTATTTTTTTACCGTATTCTCTTTTACAGTTACTTTTGAAATAACTGTTTTATATTTAGGGATACGAATTTTGTCTCCTTTTTGAAGATTTTCTGAATACAACTGCTTGTTATGCTCTTTGATATCTGCTATTTCTACATTGTATTCTTTTGAGAGACTATACAATGTTTCCTTACGTTTAACTTTATGAGACTCATAGCCAATCAATTCACGAGTCTCAACTTTTTCATTACTATCCCCTTTAATATTAGGTATAATCAATACATCGTTTGTATCAATTTTTTTTCTGGCGTCA
>JAGXIE010000138.1 GCA_024635765.1 Flavobacteriaceae bacterium
GCTAAAGTGAATACCTTGAGATTTTCAACAATCCTGATGGCTTCGTCGTAGTTATTTCCTTTGGTCGTGAATGAAATCATTCCTCCAAAATCTTTCATCTGTGATTTTGCAATCTCGTGATTAGGATGGTTTTCAAAGCCAGGCCAATAAACCTTTTCGATTTTGGGGTGCGACGCTAAATATTCAGCCACCGCTTTCCCATTTTCACAATGACGCTGCATGCGAATATGAAGTGTTTTGATTCCTCTCAATACTAAAAAGCTGTCTTGTGGACCACAAATGGCACCACTAGCATTTTGGATGAAATATAATCTATCTGCCAATTCTTTATCTTTTACAACCAACGCACCCATTACCACATCACTATGGCCTCCAAGATATTTTGTTGCAGAATGCATTACGATATCGGCACCTAAATCAATAGGTTGCTGCAAGTAAGGAGTTGCAAAAGTATTGTCAACTGCTAATAGTAAATTATGTTTTTTAGCTATGTCCGAAGTTGCTTTGATATCGATAATATTCATCATTGGATTCGTCGGTGTTTCCACCCAAATCAATTTCGTATTCTTATTGACGTACTTTTCAATATTGGATGCATTATCCATTCCGATAAAATGGAATTTTATTCCAAAACCTTCAAACACTTTAGTAAATAAACGGTATGTACCACCATACAGGTCATTCGTAGAAATCACCTCATCACCAGGTTGCAATAACTTGATAACTGCATCGATCGCGGCTAAACCAGACCCAAATGCTAGACCATAGTTTCCGTTTTCGATACTCGCGAGCGAATTTTCTAAAGCATTACGCGTAGGATTATGGCTTCTAGAGTATTCATATCCTTTATGTCCTCCAGGAGTCGTTTGTGCATACGTTGATGTTTGATATATCGGCGGCATTACAGCTCCATAAGCCTTATCAGGTTCTTGTCCACCATGGATTGTTTTGGTATTAAATTTCATCTGTCTGTATTTATTTTTTAGTAGGTCACATGGAACATCCATATCATCCAATCTTTTGTAAAATTGAATATTTATAATGAATGTTTCATTTATATTGATTATTAATTAATTTGAAGGAATTCGAAAAAACAAATTACTTTTGCTATCGAAAAACCCTCTATATTTATCTAAGTCAACAAATTTAGGTTTTAATTCGAAGGTTACAAAAGGAAGCCATGTCTTTAATTAATGTTTAACAAATCTATAATTACCTTGAAAAAAGTCAGTGTTTTATTGTGTCTGTGTTTTATTCTTTTTTCATGTAAAGAAGATAGTGTCTTAACGTTCACCGATACAACCATCGAAAAGACTGAAAATGCCATCATAACTATTAGTTATCCTAAAGCTGAAGGAAGTGAAGCCGTCTCAAAGCGTATCAATACTGCCATTGAAAACTTTCTGGCCAATGAGATAAATATGAGTGAAAAGCGAGATAAGAACCTCACTTTAGATGAAGCCGTTAAGGGTTTTGATCAAGAGTATAAGACTTTTAAGGAAGATTTTAGCGACTCGACCCAAGAATGGGAAGCCTTGTTAGAAAGTGAAGTGAATTACGAATCTGAACATCTTATTTGTATTTCGGTGAATTCCTATCTAGACACAGGCGGAGCGCATGGCAATAGTCATGTGACTTTTTTGAATTTTAATAAAAAAACTGGGGCACTCTTAAAACGAGAAGATCTTCTTAAAGATGAAGATGCGTTTAGGGCATTTGTGCAACCCTATTTTGAGAAGGCAACCCAACCGATTTCCAACGATGAAGAGGTACAGGATCTATTTTTTGGAGAGGAATTCCAGCTTCCAGAAAACATTGGATTTAATAATGAAGGTGTCATTCTATTATACAACATCTACGAAATTGCCTCCTATGCACAAGGTGTTACCGAATTTACAATTCCATATGATAAGGCAAAGCCTTTTCTTAAAATCGAGTTATAGTGATTTGGTAAAACGTTTGACCACCGGTTCGACCGTTAATCCTTGGCCAATGATAGAAAATACTACAATGATATAAGTGACCACTAAAAAAAGCTCTCGGTGCATTTCACTGGTCAAACTCAACGCCAATGCTATGGAGATACCACCACGCAATCCGCCCCAAGTCATAATAAGATTGGTCCTTGGCACAAAATCGAGTTTTTTTGCAAAGAATTTTATTGGAAGCCATAATGACGCATATCTGCTCAATAGCACCAATGGAATAGCAATTACTCCAGCCAAAATATAGCCTGTATCAAACGTAAGAATCAACATTTCCATTCCGATTAGAACAAAAAGAATAGTATTCAAAAGGACATCGATCAATTCCCAAAACTTATCCACATAACTTTCTGTTATTTCCGACATCGCTGAATGTCTCACGGTATCATTCCCAACAAACAGGCCTGCCGTGACCATCGCCAACGGAGCTGATAGATGGAATTTGTGTGCTACCAGCGTGCCTCCCATTACTGTTGCTATGGTAATTATAACTTCAATCTCATAATTGTCAATGGATTTCATGAGTTTAAAGGCAATATATCCCAAAATTAGCCCAAGAACAATCCCTCCTCCTACTTCCTGACCGAAGAGTTGCGCAATTTGTGAAAATTCAATACTCGAATCAGGTACTTTAGCAATCGCAAAAATTGTTAAAAACACTACCACTCCGACACCATCATTAAAAAGCGACTCGCCCACAATTTTCGTTTCCAGAATTTTTGGAGCATTGGCTTTTTTTAAAATACCTAAAACAGCAATGGGATCAGTTGGTGAAATTAGCGCACCGAACAGCAAACAGTAAATAAAATTAACATCTAAATCGATAAGCTGTAATAAAAAATACATCAATATACCGACTAGAAACGTCGATACCAAAACACCAAACGTTGCAAAGACCAAAACGGGACCACGTTGCACTTTGAGTTGTTCGAAACTCGTATGCAATGCCCCTGCAAAAAGAAGAAAGCTCAACATGACATCGAGGAGGATGGATTCAAAATCAATTTGTGATATAAATGCTTTTTCCTGTTCGAGCATCGTATCATCTACAAGGCCAATGCCCAATAAAATGAACGTAAATACTATTGTAATAATCATCAAGCCGATAGTAATTGGCAACTTTAAAAACCGAACATTAATATATCCAAATAATGCGGCGATAACTATTAATATTGATGCAACTGCGTAATAATCCATAGACTTAAAGAGATTTTTTTAATGCAAGAACGTATCCTAAGTGAATGCCTTCATGAAAATTATTGAATTCAATCGCTTCCTTCACATTGGTCAGTTTATTTTTAGTAGTGACTGTATATTCATGATAGTTTTGAAAGACTCCATTCGTATAATCTTCTTTCGTTTTTTCAATAGTTGAAAAAAGCAATCCTTTGATTTCATCAACTTCAGCTTGTGAAAGATCTCGCTCGGGTTTTGTGCCTTTTTTAAACTTGGTGATCATATCTTCAGAAATGATTGGTGGGAGACCCGATAATTTATAGATAAGTGACTGTTGTGTGGCAATCGTGTGAGCGATGTTCCAAATAATATTATTGTTGAACCCTTTAGGAATTCTATTCAGTTCTTCAAGAGTATAGGTTTCTATAAAAAAATTTAAAACCGCTC
Organism: Flavobacteriaceae bacterium; assembly: GCA_024635765.1. Taxonomy (GTDB): domain Bacteria; phylum Bacteroidota; class Bacteroidia; order Flavobacteriales; family Flavobacteriaceae; genus JBPOFM01. Next base: position 3,609 of record JAGXIE010000138.1, read on the forward strand.
TGCTTTTTAGTGTAATATCGAAAGCCCAATTCATAGGTACATAATTTTGCTTAAAAATACTTAATTTTCTTTTGAAATCATTTTACTTTGCACGCAACTAATGGTCTGTATCCAATTTTACGAAAACAATAGAAAGATTACTTCCTACGAATGAATGAATTAAATACAAATTCAATGAAAAAAGTTTATTTTCTTAAAACTTGCAGTACTTGCATTAGAATCATTAAAGCGCTAAACCTTCCTAAAGAATTTATTCTCCAAGATATTAAAGAGGACGAAATTACAGTCAAACAACTTGAGGAGCTGCATAAGCTTTCTGGTAATTACGAATCATTATTTAGTAAAAGAGCCAAGCTTTACAAAGAAATGGGGCTAAAAGACCAGAACCTTACGGAAAAAGATTTTAAACATTACATTTTAGATCACTACACATTTTTGAGTCGCCCGGTCATTGTTGTTAACGACAAAATTTTTATTGGCAATAGCTCCAAAACTGTTGAGGCAGCAAAACAAGCCATTCATGAATAAACGTGCTTTTGCCATTTTTGCCGTCTTGTTAGTGCAAATATTATATGGCCTTAACTTCACGTTCGCCAAAATTGTGATGAATGGCCATTATGTTCAACCTTTCGCCTTTGTCTTGCTTCGTGTTGCTGGGGCTACCGCTTTGTTTTGGCTGATCGGCTTATTTCTACCAAAAGAGACCATCGAAAAAAAAGATTATTTGAAGTTTTTTGTGGCAGCCGTTTTTGGAGTGGTTATAAATATGCTCCTTTTTTTGAAAGGCCTGGAACTAACAACACCCATCAGTGCTTCAGTGATTGTGACAATCACACCGATTATCATTTTAGTATTATCATCGTTCTTTCTTCAAGAAAAAATCACTAAGCTTAAAATTATTGGTGTATTACTCGGCTTTTGTGGTGGCATATTACTCACGGCATTGGGCACATCAGCTCGTGTTGGTGACAATCTGCCACTGGGAAATCTATTTATTTTCATTAACGTGATTTCCTATAGCATCTATATCATACTCATTAAAAAACTAACCAATAAATACCATCCTTTTACATTTATAAAATGGCTTTTTCTATTTGGCTTTTTTATGGTACTCCCTTTTGGCTATTCTGAATTTACGGCAATTGAATGGCATTCGTTTACACCTTATGTTTGGTTTTCGGTTCTCTTTGTCGTGGTTGGAGCAACGTTTGGTACCTATCTATTGAATCCTTTAGCCTTACGGAATCTAAAAGCTTCTACCATAGGCATTTTTATTTATTTACAACCTGTGATTGCAGGAATTTTTGCCATTATCATGGGAGTGGATGCTATTGGCTACATTAAAATTATTGCAATGCTTTTGATCTTCTTCGGAGTCTATTTGGTGACTAAAAAGCCTAAAGTTTTAACTTAAATTAATAGGTTTCTTACCGTACTTTCGAGTATCTTCTTTAGTCAAAATCTTAAAATCCTTTGATTTAGGGAAAGAATCCATTTCATTTATTAAATGTTCTGGCAAACCAGACAGTTTTCTAGTCTTCAAATTGATCCAAGCTCCCAGCAATTCACAATTGGCAAGGTTTTCTCCTTTATCATCATAAAGGTTATGCTCCATTTTGAAGAACATGCCATTTTCACTCAATCCAGTAACTTCTAGACTAACCCTTATTGGCATGCCTAGAAACGCCTCTTTAAAATAGAAGACATGCTCATGAAAGATCACAGGGCTCAAATCATATTTTAC
>JAGXIE010000139.1 GCA_024635765.1 Flavobacteriaceae bacterium
CGTGGTGGTGTAGGTATGGATAACATTGATGTAGAGTATGCGCGTAGCAAAGGTCTACATGTTATAAACACGCCAGCGGCATCCTCTGAATCGGTAGCCGAATTGGTATTTGCACATTTATTTGGTGGTGTACGTTTTCTCTATGATGCCAATAGAAATATGCCTTTAGATGGTGACTCGCAATTTAATACTCTTAAAAAGAGCTATGCTAAAGGAAGAGAATTACGAGGAAAAACGCTCGGAATTATTGGTTTTGGACGTATTGGCCGGGAGGTGGCAAAAATCGCTCTTGGTGTTGGTATGAAAGTCATTGCAAGTGATAAATTTGTGGGCAAAGCAACAATAAAAGTCGATTTTTATAATGGTCAATATATCAATGTGGAGATTGCAACAGAGCCAATGAAAGACCTTCTACAGCATTCCGATTTCATTACCTTGCACGTTCCGGCTCAAAAGGATTATGTTATTGGAGAAAAACAATTTGAGCAAGTGAAGGATGGTGTAGGTATTATCAATGCGGCTCGTGGCGGCGTCATTGACGAAGTAGCACTAATTAAAGCACTTGAGAGTGGAAAAGTTGCTTTTGCCGGTTTAGATACCTTTGATAATGAGCCTACACCTTCCGTACAAATATTGATGAATCCTAAAATATCTTTGACTCCACATATTGGTGCCGCTACCGATGAAGCTCAAGATAGAATTGGAACTGAATTAGCTTCTCAAATCATAAGTATTTTAAAAACAGAGAAAGTTTAAAAATCACAAACAATAAATCGTTAAAAAACCTATAAACCAATGGATTATAGGTTTTTTTTATTCCTTAAATTATCAACTTAAATATTGAAAAAATGTCTGGAATAGACCAATGATTGCGCACATTATCAGCAGAGTTACGGATCAAAGTCAATAAATCCGAAAACATAAAACGTACACACCATGACTCTCCCGTTTTGTGATTGAAGATATAGGATGTCATATTTTAAATCCTCAAAGGAGCAAAAGGATTAATTGTTAAATGCACTTAAAAACAAAAATTTAAGGCATAATATTTGTAACTTTATTTGAAAAGTAAGTGTTATGAAAACAACTATTTATATATTGATAATCTGTCTATCCTTCATTGGTTGCAACACATCTGGGAACGCTATAAAGACCACATCGGAAAGTACAAATTTAACAGATCAGGATACGGTTAGAATTGCAAATGAAGATGTTTCCTATGAAATTATCATCATTGAACCAGGATTCAATTCATGGCTAGCAAGCACTGCGAGACCAGAGGGTTATTATTCTCAAGAATACATGGAAGCCAGAAATAGGCAATATGTAATTGAATGGAACAATCGTGTTTATCAACCTCATCGCTATAATCCAAGGCTTTATGAAATGCGCATTGATTATGACCCTGGCGTAGATTATGGCTATGAAGTCAACTACAAATTGTACAATTATTTTATCTATTTTCAATTGACATATAATCAAAGATTGGCTGGGTATGTTCCGCGTATTTAAAGTATATTTGCAGCGCAAAATAGACTATGAAGGATTTCAAAAAACGTTGGGAGATAAAGCATAACTGGCAGTTACTGTTTCCTTTTCTTGGCGCTCTAGGCATTGCCTATCTATCATATAGATTTTCAGATTTGATTCTTTCAGAAGCACATTTCACTTTTAAGGTATTTTTAACTATCATAATCTACATTGTGTTATTAAAATTCTTCTTGTTTATTTTCAAGAAGTTAGAGAATAAATGGGTCGTGACCTATCGATGGGAAATGATTCGCATTTTTATCGTTTTTGCTATTACGGGTTCTTCTTCTTTATTTATTGGGCGACCAATTATTGTGCTTATGGGTATTACTAAAGAAAACTTAAACCTTTTTGTTTATTGGGTTTTATATATTATCATTGGGCTTATTTTTTACCAAATACTTTTAATATTCTTCGGATGGCTTTTTGGGCAATTTCAATTTTTTTGGGAATTTGAAAAAAAGATGTTGCAAAGAATGGGATTTAAACGATTTTTCGATTAATGCATGGCATAAAACAAAAGATTACTTTTAAAGCAGCAACGCTCATTTTAGCGATTGCTTTACTTGTGCCTACAGCAGTAAAGTTCTCCCACATTTTTAGCCACCATCAACATGAAATCTGTAATGGTGAAATTCAAACACACCTTCACAAATCAGATCTCGATTGTGATTTTTTTAAATTCAAATTAAGTTCGTCATTCACGTTACCTACTATAGGGTTTGAATTCGTTTCAACTAAAGATAATCATATAAATAATGATACTTTTTACTCTTTTTTAAGCGAATATCAACAGTTGCATTTTTCTCTCCGTGGACCTCCACAAATTAATTTAATATAACTTTTTCTGAATTTTTCAGAACACATCATTTTATTAATTTAATTAAAAATATTATCATGAAATTAATTTTCAGTGTATTGCTGTTTTTTACAATACCATCCATATATGCACAAAATGCCCTAATAGGTACTGTTAAAGAAAAAAACACGAATGAACCAGTAGTGTTTGCAAATGTTTATTTACCACAGCTCGAAAAAGGAACAACAACCGATGAGAATGGTTCGTTCGAAATAAGTAATATCCCAAATGGTAATTACAAAATTGTTATTTCTTTAATAGGATACGAAACCTCATCTCAAAGTATCAACCTTCCAACTAATGAATCTTTATCAATTGTTTTGAAACCTTCTGCCATTGAAATGGAAGAAATCATTGTCTCTACACCATTCCACAAACTTCAAAGTGAAAACGTCATGAAAGTGGAACGGGAAAGTATTGACGATTTAAAATCAAAAGGTAGTATCACTTTAACTGATGGACTTTCCAATATTGCCGGTGTAGAAAGTGTGACTACTGGTTTGAGCATTGGAAAACCAGTAATTAGAGGATTAAGCTCAAATAGAGTCCTTGTTTATACTCAAGGTGTCCGACTGGAAAATCAGCAATTTGGGGATGAACATGGACTGGGACTCAACGATGCAGGCATAGAGAGTGTTGAAGTTATAAAAGGGCCTGCCTCCCTACTCTATGGTAGTGATGCACTTGGTGGCGTATTGTACTTAAATCCCGAAAAATTTGCAGATGAAAATACGTCAAGAGGAGATTTCAGCGGTAATTATTATTCCAACACGCAAGGTTATAATACCAATGCTGGTTTTAAATCGTCAGGAGATAAATTTAAATTCATTTTTAGAGGTAGTCTTACAGAACACTCAGATTATGAAACTAAAGACTATAGAGTGACCAATACGCGATTTAGAAATCAGGATTTTAAATCTGGAATTGGTTATCAAAATAACAAATTCAAATCTGAATTACGATATAATATCAATAATTCAAAACTCGGAATTCCTGAAGAGATCGGTGAGCAGTCAACAGACAGAACTCCTTTGTTGCCATATCAGGAAATTACAAATCACGTGTTGAGTTCAAAATCCACCGTGTTTTTTAACAATTCAAGTTTGGATATTAACTTGGGTCTTTTATATAATAATCGTAGAGAATTTGAAGACCATCATCATGAGGATTATGATGATCATGATGGTGAAGAAGAACATGATGATGATGATGATGAATTAGAAGCAGCATTGCAAATGAAGCTCAAAACCTTTAACTATGATATCAAATACAAGATGCCAAAAATGGGCAAATTTGAAACCATTGTTGGTGTTCAAGGTATGAGCCAATCAAATTCAAATTATGGTGAAGAACAGCTCATTCCAGATGCAATTACCAATGACATCGGTATTTTAGCAACTTCACACATTCATTTTGAAAAAGCAGATATTCAAATTGGAGCTCGTTTTGACAATCGAAACATTGATGTCGTAGATGGTATCAACCGCCAGTTCAATAGTTTCAATGGTGCAATAGGTGTGAAAACAGATATTGCAAAAGAGGTTACAGCGAGATTAAATTTAGCAACAGGCTTTAGAGCGCCAAATTTGGCAGAACTTACTTCGGATGGAACGCATGAAGGCACCAACCGTTATGAAATAGGCAGTCCTAACTTGACAAACGAGCAAAACTTTCAAACTGACTTGGCACTAGAATATGGTAATGAACATTTTGAATTGTTTGTTAATGGATTTTATAATATCATTCAAAACTACATCTATTTATCCCCAAATGGTGAGCTTATAGACAACACACCTGTTTTTGATTATCTGCAAAACGATGCTCGTTTGTATGGTGGGGAACTTGGTTTTCATTTACATCCGCATCCACTGGATTGGTTGCATGTAGAAAGCAGCTTTGAAACGGTAACAGGCCAGCAAGATGATGATTCGTATTTGCCTCTGATTCCAGCAAACACTTTAAATAATACGATAAGAATTGAACTAAATAACAAATGGTTCCAAAAAGGCTACGCATTTATTACTCTAAAATCCACTTTTGAACAAAATAACGTTAATGAGTTTGAAACGTCAACGGACAATTATGATTTGTTGAGCGCAGGAATTGGCGGAAGAGTTAAATTGATGAAAAAGGATCTGGCCATTTCAGTATCTGGAACGAATTTAACCAATAAAGAATACATCAACCATTTGTCTAGATTAAAACCGGAAGGCATTTTTAATATAGGAAGAAATTTCAATGTTGGGTTGACGTATTATTTATAAACTTCATTTCCATCAGGTCAGTTATATAGGATAATTATTCTCTTTTATAATTGACCTGATGGAATTTATCTATTATTTTAATTCTACAATATTTTCCTCGTTCTGAAACACATAAGTGAGGAACCACATGATTGTAAAAGAGGGAATAATATCAAAACCTGGAAGTATTTCCTCTATAAATGAAATAACTCCAGCTACTTTACCTTTCCTACCAGTGTACATTTTTGAAATTAAGTAAGCGGAAATTGGTGCCCATATGATATCGACAAATGTTATCATACCGATGATATCAAAAAAGATGCTTAAAACTAATTTTTTGTTTTTGCTTAAATTTTCTAAATTCATTCTTTATGATTTATTGTAATGTATTTGTAACAAGAAACATACCAAAATATTATGAAAACTTATTGCTAATTAGCTTTAAAAATTCGTTACGCGTTTCGATTTTTTCAAATTGACCTCTAAAGCCCGAAGTAGTCGTTACCGAATTCTGTTTTTGTACACCTCGCATCATCATACACATGTGCGAAGCTTCAATAACAACCGCGACCCCTTGAGGTTTTAAGGTGTCGTTTATGCAATCCAAAATCTGCTCTGTAAGCCGTTCCTGCACTTGTAGTCTACGTGCAAAAACATCGACTATTCGAGGAAGCTTGCTTAAACCGACAATATGTCCGTTAGGAATGTATGCGATATGTGCTTTTCCAAAAAAAGGTAATATATGATGCTCACAAAGAGAGTAAACCTCTATGTCTTTAACGATCACCATTTCATTGTAAGATTCTTTAAACATGGCACTTTTCAGAATTTCTGTGGCATCCTGATTATATCCTTGTGTAAGAAACTGCATTGCTTTAGAAGCGCGTTCTGGCGTTTTGAGCAATCCATCACGGGAAATATCTTCACCTAAATCTTCAATAATACTTTGATATTTTGATTTAATTCCTTCCGTAACTTCAGGATTAAACGTCTCGAAAAATTCGTATGGCATAACTTTTTGATTAATTATTGCTAAAATTACGTAATAATTATCAGTCTTACGATTAGATGAATGTTGACTGAACAATTAACAATTTCACAAAGGTTTTAACTTTTGATTATGAGTAACGCATAGCTGACATGATTAGCTTTGCCGAGCTAACTGTAACAAATTATTTAATTTGCCGTCTGTTTGGATAACAAATTAATCATCAATCAAAAAATGAATTTACGCTTAATTATTCTCCTGCTTTCTGTTTTTATTTACTCATCACTACTAGGCCAAGAAAAAAAGACTCTTTATATTGAAAGAACTGAAAACCCTCCTAAAATAGATGGCACTTTGGACGAAGAAGTTTGGGCAAACGCTATGGAAGCCAAAGATTTTACCCAATTTCGACCAGCAATGGGAATTGCGGAAAACCAAGGCCAACATACCATCGTAAAAATGACCTATGACAATGAGGCAATTTACATAGGCGCTTATTTATATGATGACCCAAAACTTATCATGAATCAGATCAATAGCCGTGATAGCTTTGGTCAAAATGACTTCTTTCTTGTGGTTTTGAATCCAAATAACGATGCACAAAATGACACGGAATTGGTAGTTTTCCCTTCAGGTGGTCAAGCCGATGCTATTGCAAGTCCAAGCAATGGGGAAGATTTTGGTTGGAATGCTGTTTGGGACAGCGCTGTAAGCATTGTAGATGATGGTTGGATAGTGGAAATGAAAATACCTTATTCCGCTTTACGATTTGCCAATCAGGAAGAACCAACTTGGGGACTTCAATTTCATCGACAGTTTAGACGTACAAGAGCGCAATACACTTGGAGTCCTGTCGATGTTAGTAAAGGAAACATTGGACTTTACCATGGAGAACTAAAAGGCCTTAAGAATATAGAACCTCCCACCCGATTGAGCCTTTATCCGTTTGCATCAGGTTTAGTAAATACTATCGATGGAGAAACAACCGATAACTTTACGCTAGGTTTAGACATTAAATATGGTCTTTCTGAAAATTTCACATTAGACGCTACCTTGATTCCAGATTTCAGTCAAGCAGGATTTGACCAATTAGAACTAAATCTAGGTCCTTTCGAACAAACATTTTCGGAGCAACGTCAATTTTTTACAGAAGGCGTAGACCTTTTCAATAAGGGGAATCTATTCTTTTCACGCCGAGTTGGAAGTCGTCCCACAGGACAAATAAATTTAGAAGAGAATGAAGCGGTTCTTAACTATCCAAATACGGTAAAAGTATTAAATGCCGTCAAAGTGTCTGGCAGGACCAAAAAAGGGTTGGGAGTTGGTGTATTTAATGCATTTACCGAAAAAACTTATGCTGAAGTCAGACGTACAGACCAAATATTAACTGATGAGAACAGCCCATTAGAGACGGTCATTAGTGACAGAAAAGTATTGGTTGAACCATTAACTAATTATAATATTATTGTTTTAGACCAGCAGTTTAATCAAAATTCTTCAATTAGCTTGATCAATACAAATGTGACTCGAGATGGTCATTTTAGAGATGCCAACGTTACTGGTTTATTGGCAGACATTACCAACAAACGAAATACATATAATGTGGCAGGCCAAGTAAAAATGAGTAACCTCAACCTACAATCTGGCTCTGAAACTGGCATAAGTACTGAACTTTATCTAGGGAAAGTTCATGGTAATTATCGTTATAGTATTGAACACAGCTTTGCGGATACAAAATATGACATCAATGATTTGGGATTATTGTTTCGAAATAACTACAATAATTTTGGCGTAGACTTTTCATATAGAACCTTTGAGCCTAAAGGAAAATTGAATAATTATAATATCGGAACCTATATCAATTACACTCGTTTAGCAAACCCTGGAGTTTATACAGGAAGTAGTTTTGGAGGAAATTTTAATGCAGCCACTAAAACACTGCATAATTTTGGAGGGAACATCAATTATGAACCTGGCAAACAATTTGATTATTTTGAGCCAAGACGCGAAGGACGTTATTTTATTTATGAAGATCGTGGGAACGGCAATATCTGGATTTCTTCCAACTATAATTTAACTTTTGCAATTGACGCCAACATGGGAGGCGCTTTTACATTTGAAGACGGTCGAGATACGTGGGAATATTCATTTGGAATAGCTCCTAGAGTACGGTTAAGTGACAAATTTCTTTTGGTCTACTCGATAGATTTTAATAAAGTATTTAAAGATAGGGGCTATACAACAACAATAGATGATGATATTATTTTCGGTCAACGTGACCGGAAAACTATCGAAAACAGTCTTAGAGGCACTTATAATTTCAACCCGTTTCATGCGTTAGGCTTAACATTCAGAAATTATTGGTCAACTGTGGCTTATGAAAATAATTTATTCACTTTACAAGAGAATGGGAGATTGACTCAAGAATTAGGATATACAGCGGAAGGGCTCGAAACCGATCCTGATATCAACTTCAGTACTTGGAATTTGGATTTAAACTACTCATGGCAATTTGCTCCAGGAAGTTTTCTAACTGCTTTATATCGAAATCAGCTATTCAATTTTAATAGTGAATCCGCCGAAAGCTATAAGGAAAGCCTTAACACCTTGTTCGAACAATCTACTCAACATACATTTTCATTGCGTTTACAATATTATATCGATTATGTAAATATCAAAAAGATGCTTATTAAGAAAAACTCATGAGGCTTGCTAAGGACAACATAAAGTAGTAAGTTTGACGCTATGATCAAAGCTACCAATATCCATAAATACTATAATGATCTACACGTTTTAAATGGTGTTGATCTGCATATTTCGAAAGGAGAGATTGTTTCTATAGTTGGCGCTTCTGGTGCAGGTAAAACAACTCTTTTGCAAATTCTTGGCACTTTGGATAGAGCTTCTTCAAAAGAGAACAGCGAACTCCTTATTAATAATGTGAATTTGAGTTCTTTGAATGATAAAGCTTTGGCTAAATTCAGAAATGAACATATTGGGTTTATCTTCCAGTTTCATCAATTGTTACCAGAATTTACAGCTTTGGAAAATGTATGCATTCCAGCTTTTATAAAAAACATTTCTAAACCTGAAGCAGAAAAGAGAGCAATGGAATTGTTGGATTTTTTAGGTTTGAAAGACCGATACGATCATAAACCAAATGAACTTTCTGGCGGTGAACAGCAACGTGTGGCAGTAGCAAGAGCTCTAGTCAACAATCCTGAACTAATTTTTGCTGATGAACCTTCAGGAAACTTGGATAGTGAAAGTGCAGAAAATCTTCACAATCTTTTCTTTAAACTTCGAGACGAATTTGGACAGACATTTGTAATCGTAACACACAATGAAGAATTAGCAGATATGGCTGACCGAAAGTTGGTTATGGTCGATGGAAAAATAGTTTGATACAAAAAAAGAAGAAGTGATTTTAATTCCAGAATAGCATCTGCAACAATACTTCGATCAATTAAAGTTTATAGTTTCGCCTTACTTTTGTATCCCATAATCATTTAAGATCTTGTTCAAAAAACTAAATAAAGTACAATTAAAAGACTTCCTCGATTCAAAAGTAGAGCAATACAATCATCCTCGCTTTATTGAAAGCGATCCGATTCAAATTCCACATAATTATAGTATCAAAGAGGATATTGAGATTTCCGCATTTTTAACCGCCACCATAGCTTGGGGCAACCGAAAGAGCATCATCAATAACGCCAAACGTATGATGCAGCTACTTGACAATGCTCCATATGAGTTTGTTATGCAGCATGAAGAAAGCGATTTAGAATCACTGATGCCTTTTGTACATCGTACATTTAATGGCGAAGATTTTATTCAATTCATCCATAGCCTAAAGCATATTTATAAAAGTCATAATGGGCTCGAGTCTGTATTTGCAACACATTCAGAAATATTTTCAACACAAAAGGCAATTCATCAGTTTAAGAATTATTTTTTTGAAATTGACCATTTACCTCGCACACAAAAGCATGTGAGTGATCCACTGAAAAACTCTGCTGCTAAACGTATAAACATGTTTTTACGATGGATGGTGAGAAAAGATGCCAACGGTGTGGATTTCGGAATTTGGGAAAGCCTCTCTCCTGCCCAATTATCTTGCCCATTGGATGTTCATTCAGGAAATGTAGCGCGAAAATTAGGTCTGTTAACACGAAAACAAAATGATGCTAAAGCTTTATTTGAATTGGATACTGAATTGCGTAAACTAGATAAGAACGATCCTGTGAAGTATGATTTCGCGCTATTTGGATTAGGTGTTTTTGAAGGATTCTAAATTAGAACAAAGAATTTTTTAGAAACAAAAAAAGCCCGACTAAATAGTCAGGCTTCTGTTATAGTTTAAAATTATTATACTTTTGATTTTTCGTTCAACCACGCATTTCTCAATGAAATTTGCCTTTCTGTTGCATTTTCAACTTCAATAATAGTTTTTTTAGTTGTATATGCTTGGTTTAATTTGCCTTTAAAAACAATTTCTTTACCGTCACGCTCTACTTTCAGTTCGAAATCTTGCCCTGGTCTCCATTGGTACATACCACCAAGAAGCACTTGTGCATTTTCTATTGTAAAGACTGTTCCGTTTATTTCTTTGATAACATCACCGGGTAATGCGCCTTGTTCAACCCAAAAACTGTTTTCCTTTACAGCTTCAGAAAAGAATAAAACCATTTTCTCTTGGTCAGCTTCAAAGATAAATCCATTACTTCCTTGAATATAAGAGGCTTCAACTTGAATGCCACTCATTATTAACCCTACTTTTTTGAGAAATTCGTTATAGTCTATTGGAGTGGTTCCCACTACATGCTTTTGAAGAAATTCGCCAACTGACGGATAGGTCATCTTTGTGATTTCGGCAATTAAGTCATCGTCATTAAAGGGTTTATTAATACCATATTTATTCGAAAGCTCTTTCATCAATGACAACATACTGCGCTGTCCTTTACTTTCTTCTCGCATTAAGATATCAATACACATCCCAATCAGAGCACCTTTTGAGTACACATTGATATAATTTTTAGCATACGGTTCATCCATGACGTTTTCGCTCATTACTGTAAAACTCATGGTATCA
>JAGXIE010000022.1 GCA_024635765.1 Flavobacteriaceae bacterium
AAGAAATATTGAAAGAACCAACGATCAATATTATTCCTGAAGAAGAAGAAGAAGAAGAAGAAGAAGACAAATAAGTGAGAATTTACAATAATTAAATTCCATATTCCAAAATCAATACAATTGCAGTTAGTTTTTTTAAATATTTGGTGCTTGAAAGCACATAGGCTTTTTTTATCTTTGCACCTTTAAAATTAATTTATAATGACATCAAAAACCATTGCTAGTTTATTAAAGACAGTAGCAAAATCTCAAGATATAGAAATCAAAGGTTGGGTACGCACCTTTAGAGCCAATCGCTTTATAGCGCTCAATGATGGTTCCACATTACAAAATATTCAGTGTGTTGTTGACTTTGATAAAATGGAAGAAGCCCTGTTGAAACGTGTCACAACTGGAGCAGCATTGCATATTAAAGGGCAACTGATAGAAAGTCAAGGTAAAGGCCAAAGCGTAGAAATCGCCGTGACATCAATAACTGTTCTTGGTGATTCTGATCCCGAAACCTATCCAATTCAGCCAAAAAAGCATTCATTCGAGTTTTTACGTGAAAATGCACACTTGCGTACACGTACCAATACTTTCAGCGCAGTGATGCGCCTGCGCTCAACTTTGTCTTTTGCGATCCACAAATATTTCAATGACAATGGGTTTTACCACATGCACACACCTATTATCACCGGAAGTGATGCAGAAGGAGCAGGTGAAATGTTTAGAGTGAGCAACCTAGATGCAAAAAACCCACCTTTAAATGAAGATGATACAGTAAATTACAAGGAAGATTTCTTCGGAAAGGAAACCAATTTAACAGTTTCTGGTCAATTGGAAGCTGAAACCTATGCAATGTCATTAGGCAAAGTGTACACGTTCGGACCCACATTTAGAGCAGAAAACTCTAATACCTCTCGTCATTTGGCAGAATTCTGGATGATAGAGCCAGAAGTTGCTTTTATGGATTTGGCAGGCAATATGGATTTGGCTGAAGATTTTATGAAGTCGGTTTTAAGATATGTTTTGGAACACAATCGTGAAGATTTGGAATTTTTAGAGCAGCGTTTGTTGGATGAAGAAAAAACAAAACCGCAATCAGAACGTTCAGAAATGAGCTTGATTGAAAAAATCAATTTTGTAGTCGATAACAATTTCAAACGTGTCAGTTATACGGAAGCCATTGACATTCTGAAAAATTCTAATCCAAACAAAAAGAAACAATTCAAATACATCATTGACAAATGGGGAGCGGATTTGCAAAGTGAGCATGAACGCTTTTTAGTGGAAAAGCACTTTAAATGTCCTGTGATTTTGTTTGATTATCCAGCTAATATCAAAGCATTCTACATGCGACTCAATGATAACACCGAACCAGGAAGAGAAACGGTTCGCGCCATGGATATTCTGTTTCCAGGCATTGGGGAAATGGTTGGTGGTTCGCAACGTGAGGAACGCTTGCATGTTTTAAAGGAAAAAATGAAAGCGTTGGATATCAGTGAAGAAGAATTATGGTGGTATCTAGATTTGCGTAAATACGGAACAGCAGTGCATTCAGGTTTTGGACTTGGTTTTGAACGTCTTGTAATGTTTACCACTGGCATGGGCAATATTCGTGACGTGATTCCATATCCAAGAACTCCACAAAATGCGGAGTTTTAAACCAACATAATGAAAACTAAAAATTAGATTGTCTGACTTATTGATTGATTGTACTCAAAGTTCGGGTCGCACGCCTTGGCAGTATTTTACTATAATATTTTCACAAAACAATCTACATTTATAACTTATATAGATTGTTTTTTCTATTTTTAAAGTAATTCAAATTTGCTATATGCTCAAACAGTATTTACAGTTCAAATTATCACAAAAGTTGTCGCCACAACAAATTCAGTTGATGAAACTGATTCAGTTGCCGACGCAAGCATTTGAACAACGTTTGAAGCAAGAAATGGAAGAAAATCCAGCTCTAGAAGGTGGCAAGGAAGAAAATGATGAATTTGATGATACGTATGATGAGTTTGATAATTCAGAAGACAACTACGAAGAAAACGATACTATCGGTGAAGACATCAACGTAGATGAATATTTAAGCGATGATGACATTCCAGATTATCGCACACAAGCCAATAATTATAGTGCTGACGATGACGATAAAGACATTCCCTTTGCTGCTGGCACCTCATTTACCCAATACCTGACCAGTCAATTGAATACCTTTCGCCTTTCGGATGATGAACACGATATTGCCGAATTTTTAGTGGGAAGTGTGGACGAAAGTGGTTATATACGTCGTTCGTTGGCAGACATTGCAGATGATTTGGCATTTACCCAAAATGTTTATACTGATGAAAAAAGCATTGAAAAAGTATTGCACATCGTTCATCAACTAGATCCTGCTGGTGTTGGCGCTCGTAATCTTCAAGAATGTTTGAGCATTCAGTTACACAGAAGAGAAAAAAATCCTGATGTGGAATTGGCTATCGATATTATCGATAAAGCCTTCGAGCAGTTCACAAAAAAACATTATAAAAAACTGTTGCAAAAATTTGATATTACTGAAATGCAACTTAAGGATGCTATTGATGAAATCGAACACCTCAACCCAAAACCCGGAGGTTCCTATGCTGGCAATAACAGAATGGTAGAACACATTGTGCCAGATTTTGCCATTAAGATTGTGGATGGTGAATTGGAATTGACCTTAAACGGGAGAAATGCTCCAGAATTGCACGTATCTCGTGAATATACCAACATGATGAAAGGCTATAAAGAAGCCAAAGACAAATCGAAATCCCAAAAAGATGCCGTGATGTTTATCAAACAAAAACTCGATGCTGCGAAATGGTTCATTGAAGCCATCAGGCAACGCCAGCAAACCTTGTTTGTAACGATGAATTCCATCATGCATTATCAAAAAGAATATTTTTTATCTGGAGACGAAACCAAGTTGAAGCCTATGATTCTCAAGGATATTGCTGATGAGATCGATATGGACGTTTCCACAGTATCGCGTGTTGCTAATAGCAAATATGTCGATACCCCTTATGGTACAAAGTTGATTAAAGAGTTTTTCTCCGAATCCATGACCAATGACCAAGGTGAGGAAGTATCTACCCGAGAAATCAAGAAGATTTTGGAGTTGACCATTGCCGACGAAAACAAGCGCAAACCGTTGACCGATGATAAATTGGCCGTCATTTTGCTGGAAAAGGGGTATCCAATAGCTAGGAGAACAATTGCAAAATACAGAGAACAACTGGATATTCCTGTCGCACGTTTACGCAAGAAGATATGATTGACCGTATCCTCAAAAGCATCTCCTTTATCTTTCATCCTATTATTATGCCTTTGTTAGGTGTGCTATTTTATTTTTCAAGAACACCACGTTTCATTCCAGAACCCATTAGGCTGACAAAGATATTTTCCATTACTATTTTAACGCTTATCCTACCTATACTTATTTACTTTTTACTGAAAACCATCAAAAACGTTGAGTCGTTTTATTTAGAAAGCACTCGTGAGCGAGTCGTACCACTTATCATCCATGCTACGATTATAGCTCTGATATTGTACCGTGTTTTACCACAAAACGAGATCGAAGAGCTTTATTATTTCTTTCTAGGGATCCTTTACTCAACATTAACCTGCCTTATTTTAGCTATTTTGAAGTTTAAGGCTAGCATTCACATGATTGCTTCAGCCGGTTTTTTTATGTTTGCAGTAGCATTGAGTATCCATTTCAAATTCAATATTAATGGCACTATTGCTTTGATGTGCATTATTTTGGGAGCTATTGCTACTTCAAGACTTCATGCAAAAGCGCACGCACCCATAGAACTAATCTTTGGATTTTTTATCGGATTAATGCCTCAACTGATTCTTCTGAATTATTGGCTGTAAAAAAAGATGCCCACCGTTCCGAGACGTCAAGACTACTAGAACCAAGATAAAGGACTACAAAATTCCAACTGAATACAAAATACACAATTCTATAGAATATAGAACATCAAGCCTATTTTGATACTTGTCAAATCAATAGGCTGACCATTAATTGAAGATGATTTGTCAAAGAGAGAATTCAATCCATAGTAGATATGTACATTCCAGGTGGAGTAACCAGCACTGAAGGTCAAACCATATCGCACTCCATTAACATCTGCGATATTGGAGTTTTTTATGGTGCCAATACTGCCTTCAAACTTCGAAGAATTGTAAAAAACATACCCGACCTTTACACCTGTATAGATCCGCCAAAATTTATATTCGGTAGCAGTGGACGTTCGCCATCTAAACTCCAATGGCACTTCCACCAAATACATCGTGAATTTATTTTTGTTAAATGAGATACTATCTTCGTTAATGATTGAATAGGAATAGTCACCGTTTGGCTGTTCAGCAATCAACATATTCTGATTATACGAGTTTGATGACAGTCCAACACCTAACCCAATTGACCAATTTCGTCGTTCATTAATTGGCATATCGCGTATAAATCCAAAATGAAAACCTGCTGAAAACCCTTGTTGTGACAAACCATCAGGTTTTTGTGCCAATAAATTATAGGTCAAGGAAAAATAGAATTGGTCCTCTCTATATTTGTCGTCAACTATCGTAATGGAGTCGTTTTGCGTTGCAATGGAATCTCGTTCTACTTGTGAAAAGCAGTTGGTTAAAACACCCAAAAACAAGAAGAGGACAATAGGTTGTTTCATGTTACAAATATAAATGATTAAAACAAAAAACCCCCTTCACATTTGTGAAGAGGGTCTTTATAGATATTATTTGATTTCATTACCATCTTTATCTAAAAAATGGTATTCAAGATATGTGTAAGCATCTCTGGGTTGTATTTTAACCCACTTTTTGTGTTCCATAAACCATTTGGAACGTACCGATGGAAAACCTTTCGTTAAAAAGGCTGCTATAAAAGGATGTGTGTTTAAGGTCACCTTCTTATAGTCTTTTTTGAAAATCCGCTCAAGGTCTTGGTTAATGCGATTCACCACTTTAATCGGTGCTTCTATTTCATCACCACTAACGTTGGGGTTTTCTTCTTTTGTTTCAATATTCCGTTCCGGTCGCACACGCTGTCTGGTAATTTGTACCAGACCAAACTTGCTCGGAGGCAATATTTTATGCTTTGCTTTATCATCGCTCATCTCATCGCGCAGATGATTAAAGAGCTTCTTGCGATTTTCGGCATTGGACATGTCGATAAAATCGATAACAATAATTCCTCCCATGTCACGCAAACGTAACTGTCGGGCAATCTCCGATGCGGAGATCATATTGACTTCCAAGGCAGTATCTTCTTGGTTCTTTTCTTTGTTGGATCGGTTTCCGCTATTGACATCAATCACATGCAAGGCTTCGGTGTGTTCTATCACAATGTACGCTCCTTTTGCCATGGAGACCGTACGTCCGAACGAGGTCTTAATCTGTCGCTCTATGCCATATTTTTCAAAAACAGGCACACCATTTTGGTGATGTTTTACAATGGATTCCTTTTTAGGTGCAATTTGATGCACATAATCTTTTACTTGTCCATAAAGCGCTTCGTCATCCACCACAATATTAGAAAATGAATCGTTAAAGATATCTCTCAAAATAGAGGATGCTTTGTTCATCTCGCCCAATACCTTGCTAGGATGATGTGCTTTATTAATTTTTTTACACATTGCTGTCCATCTATTCAGCAAATTCTGTAAATCACTGTCCAATTCCGCTACTAATTTTCCTTCAGCGACTGTGCGCACTATGACGCCAAAACCTTTTGGGGTTATGCTTTTTACCAATCGTTTTAAACGATCTTTCTCTTCTTTTGATTCAATTTTTTGAGAAATTGAAATTCGGTCAGAAAATGGTACCAAAACAATATACCTTCCAGCAATTGACAACTCTGAACTTAATCTCGGCCCTTTTGTGGAAATAGGTTCTTTTACAATCTGAACTAATATGGATTGATTGGCTTTTAACGCATTTGCGATACTGCCATTTTTATCAATGTCCTTTTCGAACTGAAAGTTTTTTAATAGGAAATCGGTATGTTTCCCTGTGCTTACACGCTTAATGAATTTTAAAAGGGAAGGAACTTGCGGGCCCAAATCATGATAATGCAAAAATGCATCTTTTTCATAACCTACATTTACAAATGCAGCATTTAGACCTGGAACGACTTTACGTATTTTGGCGATAAACACATCACCAACCGCAAAGTTGTTATCCTCTTCCTCTTTGTGTAATTCAATAAGTTTTCCATCTTTTAATAAGGCGAAATCAACAACATCGGAACTCGAACGAATAATCAATTCTTTATCCATAATGTTAATTTACTCCACTCCGATTATCAATCGGAACAGATGGTTAATACTTTTTTTTGACACAGGATTTTAAAAATCCGGCAAATTCATTAGTTTGCAAAGGTAAATGCAAAACAATTAATGAATTTTATATCAAAGAACGTTGTTGTGATAAATTAGAAAAAGTAGTTAAAAAACTACTTTTTCTAATTTATTTCTTTTTGTGACGATTAGCGCGTCTACGTTTTTTACGCTTATGCGTCGCTACCTTGTGTCTTTTTCTCTTTTTACCACTTGGCATAGATCAAGTTTTTAAATTAATGTTTCGTTTAATGTGTTATTGTACATCAACATTGGTTTTTACACCTTCCACAAATACTTTTGCGGGTTTAAACGCTGGAATATTATGTGCAGGAATTTTGATCGTTGTGTTTTTAGAAATATTTCTTCCAGTTTTTTCTGCTCTAGTTTTAATTATAAAACTTCCAAAACCTCTTAAATACACATTGTCACCACTTTCTAAAGACGTTTTCACTTCTTCCATAAATGTTTCAACTGTTGCTTGAACATCACCTTTTTCAATTCCTAATTTATCAGAAATTTTAGCTACTATATCAGCTTTTGTCATTGTAAAAATTTTTAGGGTTACTATTAATTATTAGGGATGCAAATATAGGAATTTTAATTTCAATATATCAAGCCTAATTAATTAAAATTTAACCTACTAAAGATTTATTTTTGCAAGAACTTATAATTTAAAATGAATTTTACAAAAATTTTAACTAATTGGTATTCAGTAAATAAACGAGATTTTCCATGGAGAAACACGAAAGAGCCCTATTTTATATGGTTATCAGAAATCATTTTACAACAAACCCAGATTAAGCAAGGATTACCATATTATGAAACTTTCGTGTCCAAATTCCCAACAGTTTTCCATTTGGCAGCAGCCCAAGAAGGCGACGTACTAAAACTTTGGCAAGGTCTAGGATATTATTCTCGCGCAAGAAATTTGCACTTTACTGCTAAACATATTGTCAAAGAGTTTAATGGCATATTCCCGAATAACTATAAAGACTTAATAAAATTGAAGGGAATTGGGGATTATACCGCAAGTGCTGTCGCTTCCATTTGCTTTGATGAGTCAGCTGCCGTGGTCGATGGAAACGTTTACAGGGCCCTTTCCCGTTATTTCGGAATCAAAACGCCCATCAACTCTACCGATGGCATCAAAGAGTTCAAATCTCTTGCTACAACCTTAATAGATAGAAAAAATCCCGGAGACTATAATCAAGCCATTATGGAATTTGGCGCCATTCAATGCAAACCTCAAAACCCTGATTGCCAAATCTGTCCTTTTAATGACAGTTGTGTTGCATTACAGAAAGGATTGGTCAATACACTTCCGGTTAAGTTGAAAAAAACAAAAGTCAGTAACAAATACTTCAATTTTTTAGTCTTAATTTCGTCTGACAAGCAAACGCTTTTCGAAAAACGCACCAAACAAGGAATATGGCAGAATTTGTATCAATTTCCTTTAGTTGAGACCAAAACATCTTTAGATCAAAGTAAGTTCAAAACGCATCCATTGATTACAGATTATCTTCAAGATATCGCTTATGAACATAGCCTTTATAATGAAATGGATATTGTACATAAATTATCCCATCAACATTTACACACTAAATTTTGGATTATTGAAGTCGATCAGTTACCAGAAAAGGGTGTTAGCATTTCGGAGTTGATAAAGTTTCCAACGTCTATTCTCATCAGCAACTTTATTGATGAATTTAATTTTACGATATAAAACTCCTATTTTTTTATTACTTTTAATAAGTCATTGCAAAAGGCTATTTTTGCAATTATAATCTATTGAATATGTCTGGAACCTTAAATAAAGTGATGCTCATAGGGCATCTTGGAGATGAAGTGAAACTACATTATTTTGAAGGTGGTGATTGTGTCGGACGTTTTCCGCTTGCTACCAATGAAACCTATACAAGCAAAAAAACCAATGAGCGCGTCAGCAATACGGAATGGCACAACGTTGTCGTGAGAAATAAAGGTGCCGAAATTTGTGAAAAGTATTTAAGCAAAGGGGACATGGTATATGTTGAAGGCCGCATCAAAACACGTAAATGGACTGATGACAAAGGCATTGAACGATTTTCAACCGAAATTCAATGTTCAGACTTTACTTTTTTAACCACGAAGAAAGAAAAACAAGGCCAGCCATCAACTAGTGGTTCTTCATCGCAATCTGGACAGGACGATTCTGTTGAGGAGCAAGAGGATGACCTTCCGTTTTAATTTTGTTTAACCAACTATATGTCTATTGGACCCAGAGCCCACGAGTTTAATCGTTTTATTTTCTGCAGATAATGTTTCCTTTATTTTAGGCATTGTTCTACTCCTTATTTTGTTGTTATGTTCTGGCCTAATTTCAGGTGCCGAAGTGGCGCTTTTTTCCTTAACACGTTCCGACCTTGATAAAGGACTCCAAGAGGGCTCTAAGAAGTTTGAAATCATCGGTAAATTGATGGAGCGCCCCAAGAAATTGTTAGCAACGATTCTTGTTGCAAATAATTTTATAAATATTGCTACTGTACTTTTATTTGCTACATTAAGTAGTCGTTTGTATGAAGGAAGAGACATGGCATTTAATCTTTTCGGGGTTATAATCGATCTTGTATTTGTGTTTGATGTTATTATTGTCACATTCCTAATTTTACTTTTTGGAGAAATCATCCCCAAGGTATATGCCAGCAGAAATCGTATTGAGTTTTCAACATTCATGGCCTATCCCATCAAAGCATTGGACATATTGTTTTCTCCGATTAGTTTGCCAATGCGCCATCTAACCATAACAATTCACAGCCGACTTGGTAAACAAAAATCAAATATCAGCGTGGATCAATTATCACAGGCTTTAGAACTTACAAGGGAAAGTGATACGACTCACGAAGAGCAAAAAATACTACAAGGGATCGTATCGTTCGGAAATACCGACACCAAGCAGGTCATGAAGCCTAGAATTGATATTTTCGCTTTACAAGCAGATGAAAAATATGCTGATATTATGCCTCAAATAGTGAGTAATGGATATTCGCGTATACCCGTTTATAAAGATAGTATTGATACTGTTATTGGTGTTTTATACGTTAAGGATTTATTGCCTTACGTTGATCGTAAACAATTTGATTGGACCACTTTACTTCGTGAGCCTTTTTTTGTGCCTGAAAACAAGAAGTTGGATGATTTAATGGTAGAGTTCCAGTCTAAAAAAGTTCATCTGGCCGTTGTGGTGGATGAATATGGAGGCACTTCTGGTCTTGTCTCGTTAGAAGATGTGATTGAAGAAATCGTGGGAGACATCAGTGATGAGTTTGATGATGACGATATGATTTACACAAAAATCGATGATCATAATTATTCATTTGAAGGTAAAACACCTTTAAAGGATTTTTACAAAATTGTAAAGCTCGAAGAAGAAAGTGATTTTGAAAACAATAAAGGAGAGGCAGAAACCCTTGCTGGATTTGTTTTAGAAATTTCTGGAATATTTCCGAGAAGAGGCAGTAAAATAAATTTCAAAAATTACGTTTTCACTATAGAAGCATTAGACAAAAAACGCATTAAACAAGTTCGCTTTTCGATATTAAAATAAGTTAAGATTGTCTCAATAATTGTAATGTCGAATGCGTCCCTTTTAGAATGATAAAACCAAAACACATACTTGTACCAATTATTGCATGTTTACTACTATCTTGTGGTGAAGACCCAATTCCAAAGCCTAGAGCATATTTACGACTGGAATATCCGGCACCAGATTATAAGGGTGTAGACGTATCACTTCCTTTTACATTTGAAAAAAATAAGCTTTCAGAACGTATTCGTAGTATTAAGGCTGATTCTACCAATGATATTTACGGTGTAGATATCCATTACCCAACTTTAAAAGGCACGATCTATTTAACATATAAGCCTGTGTCATCGAAAGAGCAGTTGTTTAATTATATTAGAGATGCTCAAAATCTTACACAAAAACATGTCATTAAGGCTGATGAAATCGCAGAGCAACCCTATTTAAACAAAGAACACAATGTGTTCGGAATGTTTTATGAAGTTGGTGGCAACGCAGCCTCTCAATCACAGTTTTATGTAACGGATAGTACGGAGCATTTCCTAAATGGTTCACTTTATTTTTATGCAAAACCTAATTACGATTCGATTTATCCAGCAGCTGTTTATCTAAAGAATGATATTCAGCATATAATGGAATCTTTGAGGTGGAAGGAATAATTTTTTCATCTTACAATAAAAAAAAGCCTCTAATTAAAATTAAGAGGCTTTTTTGAATAACAGAATATAATTAGTTTTGGTACACCCATTCTCCGCCCATCTTTATGACGGCAAAGTCTTCTGTCGTATTACTACCGTTGTAAACATCTATAGTCACAACATATTTTTGTTCTTCTTCGGCATTAGGAGCAATATTATCAAGCACAACATTAACAGCGTCCAATACCATTGGGTTTGTCCATTCTGCGGCATTCCCTGCTCTTCTATCCATATTACCATAGTTCGCCATACTACTTGTTGCTGCTGGGTACGTCGCACTTAACGCTGCAACAATAGCGTCATAATCTGAATCAACTAACGTATATCTAATGGTATTATCAGGAACCCAAACACCATTATCA
>JAGXIE010000140.1 GCA_024635765.1 Flavobacteriaceae bacterium
CTGTGCGCCTGTACAACGGGGCGCGGATTGAACATCCGCTAGTCGTACCGTGCTCGCACGATACAACAAGCGGAAGGAGCGAACACCCCACGAAAAAATCAAGATTTTTACGAGGGCCGTCACTCATCCGCGCCCCGTTATGTGGATTTTATAAAGGAACTTAGTTATGTTGGACATACCAAAGAGAATCAAACTCATTAATTCACTTTTAGAACAGAACACTGAACAAAGCCTTACTTATGCGGCTATAGAATGTAGGCTTACGTTAGAATACTTGTGCTATGAACGATTTAAGTTCTACTTCCCATACCTGTCAGAAAATGACTTAAAGCATTGGCAACCAAAACACATTATCAAACAGATTTCAGATGAAATTGATGAAAATATTTCAAAGGAGTTCTCGATATCTGTATCAGCTGAAAAAATAGATGGAAGGTCACCAAAAACTAAAGAAGAATTTGAATCGATAAAATATATCCCTCTGGGTACTCAGTCAGAACTTAGATTTAACAAATTACATAAACTCTGGAATGGTCTTTCTAACGTTGCTTTGCATATTCCAGTACCAAATATATTGTCTGGTGATCTAAATATTTATGGAGATCAAGATAAGATTAAA
This sequence comes from Flavobacteriaceae bacterium, assembly GCA_024635765.1. Lineage (GTDB taxonomy): Bacteria > Bacteroidota > Bacteroidia > Flavobacteriales > Flavobacteriaceae > JBPOFM01. The sequence continues at coordinate 620 of JAGXIE010000140.1, forward strand.
AAGAAAGTCTCTGACGTTGTTTCATTCCTTTCTAGTATGAAAGGCAATCTATTGATGGGTGGTACTTTCGGGGAAGAGTATTTTTTTAATTGCTTCACTTGTGATACCAAAATAAAAAGACCTATTAGAAACTTACAACTTCAAACAATTGTAAGCTGTATAAATCCGAACTGTAAGGAAAGCTACGTCATTCAAAAAAATATAAATGACGAGTTTGACGTGATAAGAAGCATTATTAAGTTTTCATGTACGTTTTGCAATGAAGACTTAAAAATCCCAACTAGATTCTTTCAAGATTTACGCTTTAATCAAAAGCTTGACATTCAATGTGGCAAATGTAACACGTTGTCAGAGGTAATTATGAGACCTCTTATAAAAAGTACTGAAGCAGAACATTCACATAACAAAACGCAGGAGCCAATATGAACCCTATAGCGGATTCATATTGCTCTCCTTAAACGTTATGTCATAAAGGATAAATTATAGATTTTTATATATCAACATTATCAAGTATTGCATTAATGTCTATTGTTTTTTATTTTGTATTTTTGAGAAGAAGACAAAAAGATAAAAGAAAGAAACCAATTATTATTTTTTCAATATTAATGGTGTTGTTGTTTTTATTTAAATATGATTGTTATTATGAAGAAATAAGTAAGGCTGACAGAATAGTTATAAATAACTATTTGTCAACCTTTCAAGAGCTTACTATTAATCAGCCATGTAAAAATGATCCAATTAAACTCTTCAAGATAGAAAAGCTTAATGAGAAAGAATATGTTAAAAAACTATTTACCGAAGCTATAAACAAACCTTCTCTCAATTATGGAGACCTTCAATTTATGTCATATAAGATACAACAATACCGAAGAGAAAAAACTGACTAAAAGACATAACAAGTACGAGGAAAGAAATATAAAACCCAAGGGCGGGTTTCATATTCCTCACGACGAACGTTATACATAATAAAGGACACTATATGGAACTACCAAAATATCATGAAACATTTATTCCAATATTAGAAATTCTAAATACGGTAGAATCTATAAGTAGCAGGGACTTGGCGAATCAAGTTCTTAAGAATTATTATTCTGATTTACCTCAAGAACTACTTACTCAAAAGACAAGCACTGGAGCCAATGTCTTGATTGATAGAATTCTTTGGGGCAAATCTTATCTTAAAATGGCAAAATTTGTTTCTTACCCAAAAAGAGGAATGGTACAAATTACAGATAAAGGAAAACAAGTTTTAAAAACGGGAAGCTTATTATTACAAGACCTTCAAAACGACCAGGATTTTAAAAATCATAGAGAATCTGTCAAAAGTAAAAAAGAAAATGAAACAGAACTTGATACTGTTAGTGTAGAAAATGCTTCTCCTCAAGACTTAATAGACTCAGGTTTTTCAACAATTGAGACCGAAGTTAAAAGCGAGCTATTAGAAAAACTCAAAGAAATCGACCCTTATTATTTTGAAAAAGTAATTCTCATCCTTCTTAAAAGTATGGGGTATGGAGATTTTATTGAAACTTCTAAATCAGGAGATGGTGGGATTGACGGAATTATAAATGAAGATAAACTAGGACTTGAAAAAATTTATACTCAAGCAAAACGCTACAATGAAAATAAGGTTCGTGAAAAGGATATAAGAAATTTCATTGGCGCAATGAGTGGAGATACCAGTAAAGGTGTTTTTATTACAACATCAACTTTTGATGATGCTGCAGTTAAAAAAGCAAGAGAAGCACACCATTCAATAATTTTAATTGATGGAGCCAAGCTAGTAGATTTAATGTATCAATATAAAGTTGGAGTTCAAACAAAAACTATTTATGAAGTAAAAGAACTTGATAATGATTTTTTTGAGTGAAGATGCTTTTGCAACATGTATAACAAATCAGAGGAGCCAATAAATTACCCTGCGGGCAATTCATCGGCTCATTTTAAACGTTATACCCAGAAGAATACATTTTAATAAAAATAGGAATTTTATGAAAAAAAGAGAGTGTCCTTGTTGTAATGAACAAATCCCCACTAAATATTTTATAATGCAAATGCTTGCAGGAAAAAGGGGTTTCTCCTTCGTAAAGAAAGAAAAAGGTTTTGTTTGTAAAAAATGTAATAATACAATTTTAAGCGCAGAAAAAAAAGATAAATTAATGCTGCCATCACTATATATTGGAATGATACCATTCGCAATATTTGGATTTAGTAATGATACTGCCTTTACACTAGGATTCTTTGTTAACTTCTTAGTTGCATTATTGATTTCCTTTACACTTCTGGTACTTGTAACATACAGAAAGTACTATGTAATTGACTTTGCATGTAATGATCAAAGTTCAGATGAATATAATGAGTACTCGATACATGGTTAAAGGTATAACAAGTACGAGGAGACGAGGATAAATGGTTTTTTTATTTCAAAGAGTAGCCACATTCATTATTGGAGTATTGCTTATAGTTGCCATGTTTCTAGTATGGAAGTTTAGTGACACATCAATTGTTCTGTATATTGGAATTATTCCATTCTCATTAATGGGAGTTTATTTTATAGCAGCTTCAATCGCTCCACACCGCCGAACAACAAGAGATGTTACTGATTTAGCGATGGATCAAGCATTTATAGAATTGCCTGTTTGGCTAGTAGGACGTATCTTAAATAGAATAAGTGATTGGCTATAAGGAACTGTACTTACCTTATAACAAGTACGAGGAACGCAATAATTTACCGCGAGCGGAAAATTATCGCTCACGACAAACGTTATACTACAAAGAAGGATAGTTAATGCTAGAGTTTTATATTTTATTTGTATGCTCAATCTTTCTTTTAATTGGTGCTTATTTGATTTACATTGGAAAAGAAAAAGTCATTTTTAAACCTAAAATGACAGAAAAAGAGAAAAAGATAGCAATGATAGGTTTTCTTTTTACAGGACTTGTTACCTTCGTATCAACTAGCAATGCTATTTGGTTTGGCTAAAGGTATAACAAGTACGCGGAGCGAATGCTGAACCTAAGAGCAGGTTCAGTATTCGCTCACGACAAACGTTATATCCAAGAAGCCACATTATCTGGAAGTTTGAATATGCCTATTTATGAAAGTAGATTGGTAAATTTAAATAAAGGTTAGAAAATGAGTTTTAATGCTGGAGATACAGTTCAATTAAAATCAGGTGGCGAGATCATGACAATTGAAGAAATAGATGATGATTCGGCAACTTGTATTTGGTTTGATAATAAAAAAGTTGAGAGACATACCTTTTTATTAATCACTCTAAAAATTGTTGAGTAGTTTTTTTATAACCAAAATATACATCATTTTGATATAATGATGTATATTTTAAATAATGGAGTTTATTATGGCAGCTTTAAAACAAGATGAACTTTTTAATGAGATAGATATTTTACCAATAGATTTAAAGACTGAAATTGTAGATAAAATATTAGCTAGTATCACACCATTAAACAGCGAAATAGATAAGCTATGGATAAAAGAAGCCAATAAAAGAAAACAAGAGATAGAATCAAATTCCGTTACATTAGTTAATGGAGATGAAGTTTTCAAAAAAATCTCTCAAAGACTCCACTCATAAATGACCTACTATTTCCACCCGGATGCTGAAGTTGAATTAAATGCTTCAGTTGATTATTATCAGGAATGTAAAGATGGACTTGGTGTAGAATTTGCATATGAAGTTCAAAAAACAATCCAAAGAATTTTAGAATTTCCAACCGCTTGGCAGAAACTAGATGGAGTGATAAGAAGATGTTTAACAAATAGGTTTCCATTTGGGATAATCTACTATCAAAAGAATAATGAAATTATTATTTTAGCTGTTATGCAACTTCACAGAAAACCAAACTACTGGAAAGACAGAAGCTAAACAAAGATATAACAAGTACGAGGAGCGCAATAGTTTCCCCTACGGCGAAACTATTGCTCACGACAAACGTTATGTGTTTTTGTGATGACCTGTCAATGCTCCGGGAAGCTTGAAATTTACCGTCTCAAGATTTAATCTTAAAATAGGGAGGGATGCGTGATATATCAGAGTGATCCCCAAGAAACGAACAGCAGTTTGCCCGAACACAGTGCAGGTATCCGGGTAGGCCGCGAGCTACTTAAAGCCACCAAACCTTACATTGAAGAGTCTTCTGCTCAAAGTTGGTGGTATGTCGGCTCTACCTTCGGATTAATGATTGCCGCGCTAGTGTCCGCCGGAGCGGTTCCGTGGTGGCCACTGCAGCTTGTCTTTTCGGTACTGGGGGCACTACTGATGGTACGCGCCTTTATCACCTTCCACGATTACCTTCACGGTGCGATCCTCAAAAAATCGCGGGTTGCCTACTGGCTTTTCCATGCCTTCGGCGCTCTGATGTTGACACCCACACGCGCTTGGAATGCCAGCCACAATTACCACCACGGCCATGTAGGCCAGATTTCGGAGTTCAGCGTGGGTGCTTTTCCGTTGATAACCGCCCGTATGTGGCGGGACTCAACGCGGTGGCAGCGCTTTACCTATCGCGCCCAGCGCAATCCCCTAGTGGTGCTGTTTAGCTATCCGATTGTTTTCGGTTTGAATATTACGCTTATACCCTTACTGAAGAACCCCCGCAAACACCTCGATTCCCTGACAGCACTGGTCAGTCATTTCGCGTTGATCGCCGTGGTGTGGATGCTGGGCGGGTTCAGCCTGGTGTTCTTTGTCATCCTGCTACCCATGACCCTCGCCTCCGCGATGGGGTGCTATCTGTTTTTTGCCCAGCACAGTTTCCGGAGCATGAAGATTGCTTCGCCCGAAGCCTGGACCTATTACCGGGGGGGCCTGGAGTCTTCAAGTTTCATGCAGATGAATCGGGTTATGCAGTGGTTTACCGGGAATATTGGCTTCCACCATATTCACCATCTTAACGTCCGAATTCCCTTTTATCGCCTTCCCGAAGTGATGGCGGCGATTCCTGAGCTGCAATCGCCGTTGACCACGACCCTTGCGCCGAGAGATATAGCAGACTGCTTCCGGTACGCTCTTTGGGACGAAGACAAGCAACGCATGGTTTCCTATCGGGAGGCGAGCCAACAATAGGTGCCAGGTCAGTGAGCGCTAAAATCTGAAGCGTAGACTCCATCACGACATAACCAAGTCATGCACCGGGTGCAAAAACATCCGCGTCGCTGCGGCTTTTTTACCAGTGATGACGAGCGTTATGCTTATTTCCGCAAATAGAGAAGTAGATACATGATACTTTCTAAAAAAACTAGTTTAATCAATAAAGAAGTGGGATATCGAAGAGGTGCAAGGTTCTCTTTATCATGGTTGTCATGCTGAAGAGATAAGTCACCCGCTCAAAGAAGTCGATGCCGCCGCCCTCGCATGGGCCACCACTCCTGAACAGCTTGTCGAAATTTTAAAATATGTTGTTAGTAAAGAATAATCCCTAACAAAGCAAATTCATTTAGATGATTAAAAAATAGCCAGGCCTGGTTATTTTTAACCTTAAAAAGCCCGCTTCATTATGCGGGCTTTTTGTTCGAGTGTGTCCCGTCCTAAAATAAGTTGACACATTGGAGACTTATTAATGGATACCCCCTATAAGAAGCGAAGCCAGCGTGATTACACCCTAGGCTTTAAATTATCAGTCGTTAAGCAAGTAGAAAAAGGCCACTTTACCTA
>JAGXIE010000141.1 GCA_024635765.1 Flavobacteriaceae bacterium
GCGGTTACTGGGCCTGCAAGACAGCCTCGTCCTGCTTCGTCAGTTCCGCATTCAAATTCACAATTTGTTAACTTTAGTTCTAACTTCAAAATGTTAAAGTTTGAGCAAAGTTAAAATTTTAACGCAACCATTTTGCATAATTTGCATCTAAAGTATGATAAAACTAGGTGCTTTTGAGGATTTCCTAAATCCTAGATGCCCTTAAAAGCGTTAGCATTTTTTATACCCTTAAAAGCGTTAACATTTTTTATAGTTAAATAGTTGTATAATTAAGATTTTATTAAGATGTTTGCGCTAGACTAACTCAAATAATTGTTTTATGAAATTAAAGTTAACATGGTTAATGACGCTTTTAATGGCGTTTGTGATTCAAATTTCTTACGCACAGGAGAAATCTGTTTCTGGGACAATTACATCGGCTACGGATGGTTTACCATTATCGGGCGTGAATGTAATTGTAAAAGGTACTACTAGAGGAGTACAATCTGATTTTGATGGTAACTATACCATTAGAGCAAGTGCAAACGAAACTCTTGTGTTTTCTTTTGTTGGGTTAAAAACCGTAGAAAGGAATGTAGGAGGTAACAGTACAATAAATGTACAAATGGACGAGGACGCAGCAACTCTGGAAGAGGTCGTTGTAGTTGCGTATGGTGTTCAGAAGAAAGAAGCTCTTACGGGTTCAGTAGCAGAAATAAAAACTGAAGAAGTAGCAAAGATTTCTACAAGCAATGTAACGCAAAGTTTGGTAGGTAAAGTAGCAGGTGTACAAGTTACAAATAATAATGGTTTGCCTGGAGAGCCACCCACGATTAGAATTCGTGGCATTGGGTCTCTTTCAGCTTCTTCAGATCCTTTATTTGTGGTTGATGGGGTTCCTTTTAGTGGGTCATACGCAATCAACTCCATTAACACTCAAGATATTGAGTCTATGACTGTTCTCAAGGATGCCGCAGCGACTGCACTGTATGGAAGCAGGGGTGGGAACGGCGTTATTATTATAACTACAAAAAGAGGTAAAAATAATAAAAGTAAAGTTAGCTTGGATTCTCGTGCAGGATTCTCATCTCGTGCAGTGTCTGATTATGATTTTATAAAAAACGAGGCGCAATATTATGAAGCTTACTATCAAATGCTTAAAAATACATATTCTTATAATGTTGGCATGGAAGCAGGTGATGCAGCCAATTTAGCCAATTCTAGTCTAATAAATGGTGATCAAGGACTGCAATATAATTCGTTTGTTGGAAGTTTATCTAATGACAATTTAATTAATACTGCTACAGGAAGATTGAATCCTGGAGCCGTGCTTGCTTTTGATGAGGACTGGAGTGATTACCTATTTGGTGATGGTTTCTTTACGCAAAATGCTGTTAGTGTTTCTGGCGGTAATGATCTTTCCAACCATTATCTTTCCATAGGTTATGAAAAGAATGAAGGATACGTGGTTAATTCAGGCTTTGAAAAAATAACAGCAAGATTACGACTCGATACTAAAATTGGAGAACGATTTAAGATTGGAGGCAATTTGAGCTATGCTTATACTAAGCAAGATTATCTGGATGGTTATACAGGAGGCAATACCTATAGCAGTCCGTTCTTTTGGGTAAGAGCCGTTGCTCCAATTTATCCTGTTCGCGCCTATGATTTTAATGGAGAGCCTATTATAAATCAATTGGGACAACATATATTTGATGATGGTACTGGAGCTGATGGTTTATCCCCTATTCGTCCATTTGGATCTTTACAACACCCATATGCTACAGCAGTTAATGATTTTAAACGTGAAGCAGCAGACAACATCTTTGCTACTGGATATGCTGATTTTAAAATAATTGATGGTCTTGTGTTTACTTACAACATTGCAGGCCAATTGAACAGTTACTTTAATTGGAGCAATGACACACAACTATATGGAGATGCTGTGAATGCTGGTGGTAGAGTTACGAATAGTTCTAGTAGAACTTTATCTTTTACTCAGTCACAATTTTTGAAATATAACAAGTCATTTGGTGACCATACTTTTGACGTATTGCTTGGTCATGAGACTTTAGACAGGAGAAGAGATTTTGTTTCTGCTTCACGATCAAAAATGTTATTTGATAGTCCATATGTGGATCATGCTGCATTAAACCAATCTAATGGAGGTGGTGGAACTACTTATTCATTAGAAGGTTTCTTAAGCAGATTAAATTATGACTTTGATAACAAGTACTATCTTAGTGCTAGTGCTAGACGTGACGGTTCATCACGATTTCATGCAGATCAAAGATGGGGTACCTTTTATGGGTTAGGTATGGCATGGAGAATTTCTCAAGAATCCTTCCTGCAAGATGTTTCATGGATTAATGAACTTAAGATTAAGGGAAGTTTTGGACAGCAGGGTAATGATAATATTGGGTACGAGCTCCCTTATTTGACCCCATATGAAATCGTATATACTACCGATTCTACATTAGATGTTGCATTTAATCCTGTTGGTTATTTAGGAAATCCAGATATAAAATGGGAAACATCTACAAATTTCAATGTCGGTTTTAATACTAGCTTGTTTAATAGTAGGCTAAACTTTGAGGCAGAATATTTCGAAAGAAAAATTACGGACATGTTGTTCAATAGACCTTTACCGCCATCCTCTGGATTCAATACAACACCTGAAAACATCGGCGATATGCAAAACACGGGGTTTGAAGTTACGATTAGCGGCGAAATTGTCAGAACAAATGATTGGACTATCGGATTGCATTTTAATGCAACAACCTATGAAAACGAGGTGACTAAATTACCAGACAACAATGCAGAGAATAATCGTATTATTACTGGTGCTTTCATCCGAGAAGAAGGCGGAGGGGCTTATGACTATTATTTAAGAGAGTTTGCCGGTGTTAATCCTGGTAACGGTGCGGCATTATTCTGGATGGACGTGGATGGTGATGATCCTGCTGCAGGCAGAATACTCACTGAAGACCACGGCGAGGCAGATTTATATAAAATTGGTAAGTCGGCTTTACCAGACGTATATGGTGGCTTTGGACTTAATCTCGGGTATAAAAACTTTGACCTTAATGTGGATTTCGCTTATCAAATGGGAGGATATGGTTATGATGGAGTTTGGATGAGTGGTCTGTCTGTTGCTCCAGGCGGAGGAATTCATAGTGATTTTGCTAATGCTTGGACACCACAGAATACATCGGCATCTTTACCTAGAATGGACCTAGATGATCCGAACAATTTCTACAGTACTTCTACTTTAGGATTGATTGAATCAGATTACTTAAGTGTTCAAAATGTATCTCTTGGATATACTTTCAATCCTGAAATGACTGAAAGAATAGGTTTGAGTAAATTACGCATCTATGGCCTTGCAGATAACGTTTTCCTGTGGTCAAAGAGAAAAGGATATGATCCGCGTCAAAGTGGTATTACTGGGAGTTCTGGTAACAACTACTCTCTATTGCGAACAATGTCCTTTGGATTTAATATAGAATTTTAAAAAAAAATGAATATGAAAACAAAAAGTAATTTAATAATACTTGTATTCGCAATTTTTGCGATTACATCTTGTTCGGATGATTTCTTGGACAAAGACTTTAGAAGCAACATTTCTGGTGATCAGTTACAAGAATTGGCGGAATCAAACCCAGAGGCATTATTGACCATAGCAAGTGGGATTGAGGCAGGTAACCAATTCTTTTTAAATGATTTCAGTACAGCTGGTCACGGTAATTTTCATGACGAGTTTGGCCACATGGGTTACAATTTAGGGTTTGATTTAATGAGTAACGACATGGTTCAAACACTTTCTCATTGGTTCGTTCACTATTATAACTACACGGCAAGAATCGAAACTAGCAATCGTACCGATGCAGTATGGCAGTACTATTATAAAATTATTTATAATATGAATTCTGGAATTAGACTGGTTCCTTCCGATGTAACTGCTGAAGATTTACGTTTTATTAGGGGGCGTATGTTGGGAATGAGAGCATTTGCCTATTTCCAATTGGTACGTGTGTATTCATATAATGACCTAGGGATACCTTTGTACACGGATGAGTTTGCGAATGGAGCAAGACAACCTGTTGAGGACATTAAGGCTTTTATTTTGGCCGATTGGGAAGAAGCATATACATTGTTGGCGGGTTATACAAGGGATACAAAAACAACAGTGGATCAATCTGTAATTGCTGGTTTCCTTGCCCGTTATCATTTAGAATATGGAAATTATAGTCAGGCGGCTTCTTATGCTGCGCTAGCAAGAAGTGGTTACCAGCCTATGAGTACATCAGGGTTATCTGATGGATTTAATAAAATTTCCAATTCTGAATGGATGTGGGGCGCGGATATTAATACTGCGACATCAACGTATTACGCTTCTTTTTTCTCTCACATGGGGAATTTAAACCCTGGTTATGCCGGTTTATTACAGTCTTACAAATCTGTAGATAAAAGAATTTTCGACGCTATCGCACCTAGTGACGCCCGAAAAGCTTGGTTCGCTGATGCAGGTAACCCTTTTGGATTACCTAAATATGCCAATGTGAAATTTATTGATGATACTGACTTTGAGGGAGATTATGTGTTCATGCGAGCTGCGGAAATGTATTTAATTGAAGCCGAAGCCAAAGCGTTGTCAGGTGATGAGACAGGAGCTAAACAAGCATTATATAATCTAGTTGTTACCAGAAACCCCTCCTATACGTTATCTTCAAATTCAGGAACCGCTCTATTGGAAGAAATCCGTTTCCACAGAAAATTGGAATTGTGGGGTGAAGGTTTCGCATTTTTTGATATGAAAAGATGGAATGCAGCGTTGAATAGAACCTACTCTGGAAGTAACCATGCTACTTTTGGATTCTTTGATTATCCTTCAGGATCGCCGAAATTTATTTTCCAAATTCCTTTGAGTGAAATTAATGCGAATTCAGAGTTGGGAATACAAAATCCTTTCTAACCTAAAATTTAAAATAATATTTGTATGAAAAATATACTTTATTCTTTATTAAGTCTTATAATTATAACTTCTTTTAATAGTTGTGAGGACTATGATCCAGCTATAACACCACCTTCATCATTAAGCTTTGTGAGCGATGAGGTGTTGGTGACCTTTTTGCCAGAGAACCCAGTATATCCATTAACGGTATATGCTACTAATCCGGCTAATGAGTCTCGAACGGTTAATTTAATTTTATTGGAGGGAACTAATCCTGACACAAATGAACCATATGACACTTCATTACCAGGAGACTATGTAATTTCCTCTATGTCTGTGACTATACCGGCTGGAGAATTGTCGGGTTCTGTTGACATTACCTTTGATTCAGAAATGGCGCTCGGAGAAACAAGAAATGTTAGTTTTGAAATACAAGAGTCTGGAGATTATATTTTGAATAATACCTCAAACAGAATTGTGGTTAATTATTCACCAAAATGTCCATTTAATAGTGTTATTGTTGATATAATTACCGACCGTTGGGGATCTGAAACTACTTGGGAGATTGTGAATTCAAACGGAATAACAGTTGCTAATGGTGGTCCATATGTTAATTTGGCTACAAATACTACTGCTGTTCAACCATCACAATCATTTTGTTTAGAAGATGGAGATTATGTTTTTCATATCTATGATTCCTATGGTGATGGAATGATCACTAGTGCTTCTGTTATTGGTTCATTCAAAGTGTCAACTGGAAGTGGAGATGTTTTAGTGCAAGGTGTAGGTAATTTTATATATTCTGCAATGTATGAATTTTCGTTGCCATAAGGCAATTACGTCATTTGTATTTATAATTGAAAAAGACTGTTATTTCAACAGTCTTTTTCTTTCTTAACTATTTTAAACTTATGAAAAAATTATCAATATTACTTGTACTATGTAGTATGACAGCATTGGCTCAAAACCCTGATGACGTTCGACTCATTCAATCCAATAGTAATTTGAATGTGCTAAAAGTACTACATAAACAAGCTGAAAATCAATTTAAAAGAGACTCCATTGCAATTGTTGAATTTTTATTCAACAATCCTAATATTCCAAAAAGATATGTTGTCGAGGGAAGAACTTTTGAAATCAAAGAAATTTTAAATGGTAAACCAATTTACCGTTCTACCGACAATGTGAATGCGGCCAAAGCAACTAAAACTATTTCATTGCAATCAGGTGGAGATTTGGGATTGGATTTAAATGGTTCAGAAATGAATATTGGTATTTGGGACGGTGGTTTAGTAAGAAAATCCCACGTGGAATTTATTGATAATGTCACAATGGCGTCGCGTGTTTCTACACCAGAATCCGATTTACCGAGTTCTCCATCTGATGGTCATCATCCTACGCATGTTGCGGGTACACTTGGTGCTCAGGGTGTTTTAGAAATGGCAAAAGGCATGGCTCCTGCTATTTCAATTATATCCTATGATTGGAATAACGATATGGCTGAAGTTATCAATGAGATCACTACAAATGGTCTTCTTTTATCCAATCATTCATACGGTGTTCCAGTGGTTGATGACACGGGGCAAGTTCAAGTACCAATTTGGGTTATGGGTTGTTATGATATTCAGTCAGTGTCATTTGATAATTTGGCATTTAATGCCCCATATTATTTGATGGTAATGTCAGGGGGTAATAATGGAGGAGATTCCTACAATGGTGGATTAGCTGCTGGTTATGATAAGCTTACATACGAAAAGAATGCCAAAAATAATCTTGTTATAGCCAATTCAAATCCATTTGTGAATGCTGGAGGTGTGTTGGTGAATGTTGTTATTAATTCCAGCAGTAGCCAGGGACCTTCAGATGATGGTAGAGTCAAACCCGATTTATCTGGAGATGGTACAAGCCTATTATCATCATATAATAATAGTGATACATCTTATGCAACTATTTCAGGTACGTCCATGGCATCGCCAAATGTTGCGGGAAGTTTAGCACTGTTACAAGAGTATTATAATGATCTCAATGGGGTTTATATGAGATCGGCTACTCTCAAAGGGCTTGTTTGTCACAGTGCTTATGATGCAGGGACCATCGGTCCAGACCCTAAATTTGGTTGGGGACTTTTGGATGCTAAACAATCTGCTATTACACTCGCTAACGTACATGAGACAATTCCATCAGCGATAGTAAATGAATTGACTCTTAATCAAGATGGAGTTTATTCGTTCAATGTTACGGTAGTTAACCCACAAAAGTTAAAGGCTACAATCTGTTGGACAGATGTACCAGGAACCGCAAAAAATGGAATACTAAATTCACCAACACCAGCACTAGTTAATGATCTCGATATCAAAATAATTAAAGGTCCCGAAGTCAACCTACCTTGGAAATTGCAATTATCAAATGTTGCAGGCGCCGCAATTAAAGGAGATAACACAGTAGACAATGTTGAAAAAGTTGAGGTCGACAATGCTTCAGGGGTTTATACTATACAGGTTACACATAAGGGAACATTGACCAACAGCTCTCAAGATTATAGCCTAGTGGTTTCTGGATTTGATGTATCAAGTTTATCAATTGCCGAAAACACTATGGAAAATGTTGTTGTGTATCCTAATCCTACAAACGGGATGTTATATATTAAAACCCCTGACAATGTCACTTTCGATTCGATTGAAATTTTTGACATTTTAGGAAAACGAATGTTTTCGCCTACACACAGAGATGGCGCATTTGATATCTCTCGATTAAATGCTGGAGTATATTTTGTAAGAATACATTCTAGAGATAATATGGTAACAAAGAAAATCATTAAGAATTAAACTTAATAAATCTTGTTAAAAGAGCCCGATTTTAGTATTGAGACTTTTTTTGAGTTTAAAAAAGAAGGCTTTACTTTTAGTGATATTAGAATGGCTGCAATTATTTGTTGTGCGGGACCAAGAAACTGATTCTTTGTTTATATTTGATAAATGAGATATGTTGTCCGTTTAGTATTTACACTTTTTTTCGTTTTCGCCCCCTTTTTTTATCTATTATTTGCTCAAGTTCAGTTTTGTGACGGTATAAAAGGGGAGGAAATATTTGTTGAAAATTTCGGTCAAGGTGTGGGAATTGGTGATCCCTTACCTTTGAACAGTACCTCATACACCTATACTCTAAATTTTCCAGAAGAGAACCAATACACTATTAGAAGCAATTCGCTGCCAAATACTGAAACATTGCCGGATCCAGACACTTGGTTGTGGCACATCTTAACAGAAGATATATCCTCCAGTTTGGGATTTGATCCTGGAAAAATGCTATTAATCAATGCCACAGATAATTCAAACATTTGTTATAAAAGTGAAGTTGAAGGCCTTTGTGAGTATACTAATTATGAATTTTCTTTTTGGACTGCACCCTTATATAATATTAATTCCGGATTATGTATTGAAAATGGAGGAATAGGTGTTCCAGTTAATTTGAGATTTGAGGTATGGAATCAGGATGAAACACAATTGATTTCATCTGCAGAAACTGGAAATATCGATAATACTTCATCTATTGCTTTTCAGCAATTTGGACTTTCATTTACGACAGGTGCAGGTCAAACGTCGGTTAATATCAAAATTTTAAATAACATTCAACAAATAGGCTGTGGTAATGATTTTGTGTTGGATGAGATAAAAGTCCAATTATGCGGAGGTGTTTCTGAATTGACATCGGTGGTTTATGGGACTGAAGAGCCAACATTTTGTGTTGATGACCCATTAAGAATCATCACCTTGAAGATGGAAAGTTTCGATAATCTCGGATATTTTATTTGGCAAAGAAGTTCTGATGGAGTAAACTGGGAAAATATCGATGAAATAATTTATCCTAATTCTCAAGGTATTTTTCTATTGGATATACCAGAAATATTTAACACAACCTATTTTAGAACTGTTTTTGCTTCTACTGAGGAAAACCTTTTAGATTCAGAAAGACATTGTACTTGGAGTACAAATACCTATATAGTTTATATCATATCAAACACAGATTCTCCTTTGACCTTCTCCAATGAGATTAGTTATTGTGGGGATTCGGTTATTCCGGCTCTAGCCGTGATACCGGTACCCAATTTAATGGTTAATTGGTATGATAGCCCCGTTGGCGGAAATTTGTTATATGAGAATTCATTCAATTTTGTGCCATCTGGCCCAGGAGTTTATTATGCAGGCTACACATCTGAAGAATTCCCATGTATTGGAGATATAAGAACCCCTATTACTCTTATTTGGGAGCCAGGAATAATGGTGTCTACAAACCCAGATCCAATTATTATTTGCGGAGACGAGGGGGTGGTGTTAGATGCAGTACATCCAAATTCTATCTATCAATGGGATCCTTCATCACTTGGAGACGAACAAACTGCCACTGTATATGAGCCAGGACTATATGTGGTAACAATTAGAGACCCACAAAGTGCTTGTAATGAAGCAAGAACACGAACGTTTATTGTGGAAGGTTTTATCAATCCAGAGATAAATGAAATCATACATGCAGGGTCTGATCTAGTTGTTACTATGGTATATGAAGATGAGTATGAATATTCATTAGATGGAGTTAGTTGGCAATTTTCTAATGTATTTCAAAATGTTGGAACAGGACTTTTCACAATATATGTTAGGGACATTATTGATTGTGGATCAGATTATGAAGAATATTTGGTTTTGAACCTGCCACAATTTTTCACTCCAAATGGTGACGGATTTAATGACACATTGAAAATTGATTTCATTGGAGAATTAAATTTAGAAGTTTGGATTTTTGATAGATATGGAAAATTATTATCCATTCTTAATTCATCTAACCCTGAATGGGATGGCACTTATAATGGCATAAATCTTGTCGGGACTGATTATTGGTTTATTCTTTTCAAAGATGGTGTAATTTTCAAAAGTGGTCATTTTTCATTGAAAAGATAAATTTTAATTTCGTTATATAACTATATTCAAAAGATTAGTGTTAATTCTTGGTTTTTTTTGCCACATATCCTTTAAAATTGTAGATTCTGTGCCAAATCATCCATTTTTTTGTCCAATTAAGTATGTGAGTAAAACTCCGTATTGAATTTGGACAAACCATTTAAAACCAAGAAAAAGACAATTCCCTAAAAGTTCCATTTCTATTGAAATAATTTCAAAAGAATATTTCCAAAAAACATATGACACTAACGACCTATATAGTTTTTAAATATCCATTTAAAATCCTGGGATATCTATCAAATATGATTTTTTTATAACAATCAAATCTATTCTGCCATCTCCAATACATACACTAAAAAAATAGATTTATATCTTAAGTTGACAATTAGCTTTTAAAAATAAAAATAAAAATAAAATAATCTAAAAATTATTACATTCAAATACTACTTTTGTAATGAACAAACAATAATGATGAGAAAGATTTTCTTCACAGTATTTATTTTCCTTAT
This sequence comes from Flavobacteriaceae bacterium, assembly GCA_024635765.1. Classification (GTDB taxonomy): domain Bacteria; phylum Bacteroidota; class Bacteroidia; order Flavobacteriales; family Flavobacteriaceae; genus JBPOFM01. The sequence continues at coordinate 10,395 of JAGXIE010000141.1, forward strand.
TTCACTTAGTTCTTTTTCTCAACGATTACAAAAGGTATTTGCAGGGTCCAAGTCTAATGATTCAATACAAAAAATGTCCAATGAAAAAAGCTCCAACAAAAGCATAAAAGACGAAAAGGCCACAATAGACCTTTACAAAATCGTTTCTTTTGATAGAGACACTACATACGTAGACACCACGCTTTCTATTAGAAAGGAATATTTATATAACTACCTCCGGAAAGACAACTTCGAACTAATTGCCTTTTCAAACATTGGGCAAACATATAATTCATTAAGTACCAATTTTCAAAACACCAATACAATGCCGCAATTTGGTGCAAGGGCACGGCACTTCAATTATATGGAAACAGAGGATGTCAGTTATTATCAGGTGCCAACACCACTTACAGAACTGATGTATAAGACGGCTTTTGAACAAGGTCAATTGCTAGATGCCTTTTTTACAACAAATATTTCCAAACAATTCAATTTCTCCATTGCTTATAAAGGATTGCGTTCGTTGGGTAAATATCAGCACATCCTGACGAGTACAGGGAATTTTAGATTTACTTCAAATTATACCACAAAAAACAATCGATACCAAGCAAGGGCGCATATATTTATGCAAGATATACTGAATGAAGAAAATGGTGGACTGACGGAGGAAGGTATTCAGAATTTTGAATCCGGAGAGGAAGAATTTTTAGACCGTTCGGTATTTGATCCTAATTTTGAAAATGCTGAAAATGAATTACGAGGCAAGAGATTCCATTTAGAACATCACTATAATATCATCCAGAAACAAGACTCATTAAGTAATAATGTGTTGAGTGTTGGCAATGTGATCTCGTTTGAAGATAAATATTATCAATTTGATCAAACTTCTCATTCAGATTTTTTTGGAGATTCATTTAGACAAAGCAGTATACGAGACCGTGTCACACTCGAGAATTTCTACAATAGATTTTTCCTTAATTATAAAAATAAAGTTGTAGGTGATGTAAGCTTCAATATCGATTATAACAATTATAATTATGGTTATAATTCATTGGTAATCCTCAACGATCAAACAATTATTAATAGATTAAAAGGTAGTATTGCCAATTTAGGAGGCGTTTATAAGAACAGAATAGGTCAGTTTGATGTGGTCGGAGAATTGGGAATCAATATATCTGGAGATTTTGAAGGTAATTTTTTAAAGGCTCAAGCTTCTTATACCTTAACAGACGATTTATCTGTTCAGGCAGCTTTCAACACAAGCTCACAAGCACCTAATTACAACTGGCTTCTATATCAAAGTGATTATATCAATTATAATTGGGACAATACGAACAGTTATGACAATATCAGCACCCAACAATTGGCATTTGAACTTAAATCGCAAAAATTAGCTAACATCTCCTTTGATTACTCTACAATCACAAATTACACCTATTTTGCAAAAGATGAATCTAGTAATGTCAAACCTTTTCAAAGTAGTGCTACCATAAATTATTTGAGGCTGAAGGTTGGAAGGGAATTCAAATTCGGCAATTTTGCATTGGATAATACCATTATGTACCAGCAGGTATTAAATGGTGATAACATTATAAATGTTCCACAAATTATAACAAGGAACACCCTTTATTTTTCTGACCATTTATTTAAAAAAGCTATGTTGTTGCAAACAGGAGTTATCTTAAATTACTTCACCAAGTATAATATGAATGCTTATGACCCGCTTCTTGCCGAGTTTTATGTACAAAACGATACGGAACTGGGTAGTTTTCCAAGACTTGACTTTTTTATCAATGCAAAAATCAGACAAACAAGGATTTTTCTAAAAGCTGAACATTTCAATTCCTCATTTACTGGTTATAATTACTATTCAGCTCCAACATATCCATACAGAGATTTTACAGTTCGCTTCGGACTTGTTTGGAATTTCTTTCTTTAATATATGGGCGTTTCCTCGCAAAAAGACGAGGTCGCGCTTTCGCCACTCGCTTTTTGCACTTGCAAAAAGCACAATTGCAAAAGAGCTCAAACAAAGGCTCAATCGCTAACGCTATCGATTCAGATCTCAAAAAGGAATGACTAAAAGTTGATTCTTCAGCGAAGGGTGATGTTAATCCGTTCAAAATCAGCACTGGAAAAAAAGTTCAAAAAAAAGGCATAAAAAGTTTTGTTGGTAATGTAAAAAGGGTTGTATATTTGCACCCTCGTAAAAACGGAAGACCGACAGGTAAAACGTCAAAAACGAAACGTTCTTTTTAACAACAAAAAAAGCAGAAAAATTAATTTCAATTATTTTTCATTTTTTGTTTGCCAGAGAAAAAAAAGGGTTTTATATTTGCACCCGCTTAAGGGGTAAAGTCCTTTGGCAGAGACAGGAAAAGTTCATTAACATATTGGATTGACAGCGTAGCAAAGTACTGGAAACGGTGCTTTGCACAAAAAGAGAAC
>JAGXIE010000142.1 GCA_024635765.1 Flavobacteriaceae bacterium
ATTCAGGTTTAAATTTAAGATAATATTCTTTGGGGTTTTCTTTTGCAGCTAAAACATCATTGTCAGAGTAGGGAACGAAATCTGAAATATGAACTGCAACATGCTTATGCGTTTCATTCTCCCCAAACCAATTTTTTTTGTTCAGGTATGGCGAAAAAATGGTAAACGTTGGTACATCTAATGCTTTTGCCATATTATTTGCACCTCCTTCATTTCCTATGAGAGCATTACAATGATAGGTGAGAGCCAAAAACTCTCTCAAACTTTTACCAAACACATTAAAATGAATATGTTTTTGTGTTTCAGTTAGGCAGTGATTATAAATTTCTTGTGCTTCCTTTGTTTGCTTCGGAATATAATTAAACAATAATTGAGCCTTTGGTTTGAATAGAATTAATTGATCTAAAAGTTGAGCCATATAGGTTGCTGGATACGTTTTAGAATCACTACTTCCTAGTACGCTGATCATATATATTGGATTTGACAAGGAAATGGTGTGACCTTCTAGAAAGGTTTGTGCTTGTTGTGTTTCTGAAGCTGTTAAATAGATTTTAGGGCGATAATTTTCAAATGGGATATCAACAGATTCTAGCAACTTCATTCTGTTTTCAATGGCTAAACTTGAGCTGTGCTTAGGTGATTCAACACGTTTAAATGTGTTGTTAAAGGCAAATGCAGTATACTTTTTATAATAAGCTGTTCTGACGCTAGCTCCAGAATACAAACTAATCAAAGCAGTATTTAATTTGCCGTATACATCAATAACTACATCATATTTCTCCTTTCGAATGGATTTCAGAAACCTCAAAAATTTCACTGCATTAGATTCAATTTCTGTAGTGAACAATTGAAACTTATCAATGAATGGGTTGTTCTCAACAACAGGTCTCGTGTGCGAATATATAAGATAGTGTAATTCAGATGATGGGTATTTGCTTTTAATAGCTTCAAACAATATACTACTCGTTAGTACATCACCAATCATTTTTTGCTGTATGATTAATACCTTCAACTTCTTGTTTTTTGATTTGAATTTTAAACAGCTACATTATATTCTCGCAATGCATCATTCAAAGACGTTTTTTTGTTAGTACTTTCTTTACGTGTTCCGATAATTAAGGCACAGGGTACTTGAAATTCTCCAGCAGGAAATTTTTTGGTATAACTTCCAGGGATCACTACTGATCGAGCAGGTACGACCCCTTTCATTTCCTTTGGTTGATCGCCTGTAACATCTATAATTTTGGTTGAAGCAGTTAAGACAACATTAGCGCCTAAAACGGCTTCTTTTTCCACCCTGACACCTTCCACGACGATACAACGGCTACCGATAAATGCGTTATCTTCGATAATCACAGGTGCAGCTTGTAGAGGCTCCAATACGCCACCAATGCCAACACCGCCTGATAAATGTACGTTTTTGCCAATTTGAGCACAGCTTCCTACAGTTGCCCAAGTGTCCACCATTGTGCCTTCATCTACGTAGGCACCGATGTTCACATAGCTCGGCATCAAAATAACACCACTCGAAATATAGGCGCCATGTCGTGCGACAGCATGAGGAACCACTCGAATACCTTTATTTGCGTAATCACGCTTTAATGGGATCTTATCATGGAATTCCATAACGCCTGCCTCCCAAGTTTCCATTTTCTGGATGGGAAAATAGAGTACTACGGCTTTTTTGATCCATTCATTGACTTGCCAGCCATTACTTGTTGGTTCGGCCACACGTAGCGTTCCAGCATCCAATAAATCAATGACACTTCTGATGCTTTCAATAGTAACTTCGTTAGTCAATAAGCTACGGTTGTCCCAAGCGTTTTCTATATTTTGTTGTAGTTGCTTCATATTAAAATCATTGTTTCAACAAAGATAAGTCTATAATTGATTTATTTAAATTCAACTCTAAAAAATATAGTAAGTTTTATATTAACACTAACTTTGCATGATATGGCAAGATTGTTAGCAATAGATTATGGAACGAAACGCACTGGTATTGCGATTACTGATGAACTTCAGATTATTGCTTCTGGGTTAACTACAGTTGACACGAAGGACTTGTTGCCGTTCTTGAAAGACTATACTTCCAAAGAAAAAGTGGAATTATTCATCATAGGAGAACCTAGACAGATGAATAATGAAGTTTCTGAAAGTGAAGCCTACATCCTTCCATTTATCGAAAAACTGTCAAAAAGGATCCCAACAATTCCTATTGCCAGAGTCGACGAACGATTCACCTCAAAGATGGCCTTTCAAACCATGATTGACAGCGGGCTTTCAAAAGGACAGCGGCGTAACAAAGCATTGGTGGATGAGATCAGTGCAACGATTATTCTTCAGAGTTATATGGCTTCAAGAGGTTAGTTTTGCAACATTTTTATCTCAATAATCCAAAATCCTTATAAGATTCGTATTTTTGCAATTGTTTAATTTTTATAGTCTATGATTTTACCGATTGTCGCTTATGGTGATCCCGTTTTAAGAAAGAAAGCTGAAGATATATCCAAAGATTATCCAAAACTGGATGAATTGATCGCAAATATGCACGAAACTATGTATGGTGCATTCGGTGTGGGATTGGCAGCGCCACAAATTGGACTTGCAATCCGTTTATTTTTGGTAGATACTAGTCCGTTTGCTGAAGACGAGGATTTTACTACAGAAGAACAAGAAGTGCTAAAAAATTTCAAACGTACGTTCATTAATGCCAAAATTCTAGAAGAAACAGGAGATGAATGGGCTTTTAATGAAGGCTGTTTGAGCATTCCTGATGTGCGTGAGGATGTGTTTAGAAAACCAGTTATTACCATTCAATATCAAGATGAGAATTTTGTTTCACATACCGAGAAATTTGATGGATTGATAGCACGTGTTGTTCAGCATGAATATGATCATATTGAGGGCATACTTTTTACAGACAAATTATCTGCATTGAAAAAACGCCTTATTAAGGCACGTTTAGGGAATATTTCCAAAGGTAAGATCGAGGTCGATTACAAGATGCGATTTCCTGACATGAAAAAGAAACGTTAAAAATTGATATCAATAGAGCAATCTTTTATATTTGCTTCTTTCTAAAAAAGAAAAATTTATGGGTTTAGATAAAATTCTTTCCATTTCTGGAAAACCAGGTCTTTATAAAGTGGTGACACCAACAAGAAGCGGCTTTGTTGCCGAATCGTTATTGGACAACAAACGTATCACAGTAAATGCGCATAGCAATGTGAGTGTTTTAAGCGAAATCGCTGTTTACACATTACAAGAAGAATTGCCGTTGCGCGAAGTCTTCAAAAAAATAATGGCCAAAGAAAATGGAGAACCTACAACAATAAGCCATAAAGACGACAAAATAGCTCTCGAAGAGTACTTTTTTGAAGTTCTTCCCGATTATGATGAAGACAAAGTATACCCAAGTGACATCAAGAAAATTGTTCAGTGGTATAATTTGCTGCAAAAGCATGATTTGTTGAGCACTTTGGATGAAGTAAATGAAGATGCTAAAGCTGATGCTTCTTCTGAAGAGGAATAGATATAATAATTCTTAATTTCTGTCGGCTCGAGCGTAGTCCAGAACCATATAAGAATCACGAGAGATTCTCAACTACACTCGAATAGACCCTTAACTTGTGAACAAGTTCTTCCAGTTCATAAATTGTTCAAAGAAACCTCTTGACGTTTATTTAGGAACACTCTCAATAGTTGTATTTTTGACATACATAAATCAAGATTATGACTGACAAAACCCAACAGCTAAAAGCTTTCGAACGATTGCTTATCATTATGGATGAGCTTCGAGAACAATGTCCATGGGATAAAAAGCAAACCATGGAAACACTTCGGCATTTGACCATTGAAGAAGTTTACGAACTTGGTGATTCCATTTTGGATAACGATTTGGATGAGGTCAAAAAAGAATTGGGAGACTTATTGCTACACATTGTTTTTTATGCAAGGATTGGAAGTGAAACAAATAGTTTTGATATTGCAGACGTTTGTAATACAATTTCAGATAAGTTGATTGAACGCCATCCACACATATATAGTGATGTAAAAGTAGAAAATGAAGACGACGTTAAACGCAATTGGGAACAAATTAAACTAAAGGAAAAAGGCAAAACAAGCGTATTGCAAGGAGTTCCGGCAAGTTTACCAGCAATGGTCAAGGCGAATAGGATTCAAGATAAAGTAGCAGGTGTTGGTTTCGATTGGGAAGAACCCAACCAAGTTTGGGAAAAAGTAGAGGAGGAGCTTCAGGAATTTAAAGAGGAAGCTGATGCAGGTAACCGGGAAAAAATGGAAAGTGAATTTGGAGATGTACTATTCTCACTCGTTAATTATGCACGTTTTTTAAAAATAAATCCAGAAAACGCACTGGAAAGAACAAATAAAAAATTCATTAAAAGATTTCAATATCTCGAATCGAAGTCATTGGAAATCAACAAGAAATTAGCAGATATGACCTTGGCAGAAATGGATTTGATTTGGGAAGAAGCAAAAAATGTATAATTTTTTTCAATCTCGTAATCCAAAACCGTCAACCGAACCGTATATAAGATATATTGAAACTAGCTTTAGTTTCATAATCATAAGTAGGTAATCTTAATTTTATTTTAAGCGGTAATAGTTAAGATTAAAAATTTAGTTTAGTTAGGGGTCAAAATCCTATCCACCAACAGGCGGATAGGATTTGATTTTTTTGGTTGATATTAATGATCTAGAAATAGAAAAAGAGGAACCAAATATTATTTGTTTGGCCCCTCTTTTTTTTGAATTGTAAAATTTAGAAAATAACTAATATAATTCCTTAACCTTTTTCAATTTTTCCTCCCAAACCGCAAGATTTTCTTTATGGTTTTCAATATTCTTTAAAACACTTTTTACCAGCGGATTGGTTTCATCTACATTTGAGAAAAATTGCAAATTGTTTTCTAATTGGTTGATTTCACTTTTTGCTTCATCTATTTTTTTACGGATGAAGTTATGTTCGTTATCTAAAAGTCTCGTATCATCAGGTTGAGCAAGGTTTTCAAGCTTGTTTTCAAACTTTATCATCTCCACTTCTGTCTTGTCCATTTTTAAGCCACTGAACAAGCCGTCGAGAGTTTTGTTGAACTTTCCTTCGATGAAGCGTTTGTTTTGTGGTACTTGACCCAAAGATTTCCATTCTTCAACTTTTGCTTTGATGGTTTCAACGTCTACTTCTGGCTTTCCGGTCAGTTTCAAATCTTTTAAAGAATCCAAAAGTTTGGCTTTTTTATCAAACGCATCATATTGCTCTTGATTTTCAGCTTTACGTTCGGCATGAACCTGATCGAAATAATGATTGCAGGCCGATTTGAATCGGTTCCAGATCTTATCACTGTCTTTTCTAGGAACATGGCCTATCGATTTCCAATCTGCCTGAATTTTTTTCATCAGTGGTGTGACGGTTTCAAAATCCTTACTGTCTTTATTGTCTTCGGCAATTTTAATAAGATCTAGTTTTTTCTGAAGATTATCGTATTGATCTTTCTTCAAGTTTTTATAGAAATTATTCTTTTTACGATTAAAAGTTCGAACTGCTGACTTGAATTTTGCCCATGTAGTCTCATTTACTTTTAGAGGAACTTTACCTGCATTGAAAAAATCTTGACGCAATGCTTCAATCTTTTTAATTTTTTTTTGCCAAGCTTGATGTGTATTCGCTTCATCTTTTGCAACTTCATCAATTTTGGTAATGATCTGTTCCTTTTTGACTAAATTTTCTTCATGAATTTGATCAATATTGGCGAAATAAGCCTGACGTTTATCGTGTATTGCTTTTGTGGCATTGCTGAAACGCTCCCAGATGGCTTCACGGTGTTCTCTGTCAACAGGACCTAAATCTTCTTTCCACATTTTGTGAAGCACTTGTAATTCTCTAAAAGCACGATTCGTATTGTCATCTTTCGCCAATTCTTCGGCGCGTTCGATGATTTTTAATTTTTGATCAAGATTATGTTTGAAATCCATATCGCGCAAATCACGATTGAGATGCAAAAAGTCATAGAAAATTTCGACGTGATGATGATAGGTGTTCCAAGCGTTGTTGTATTTATCTCTAGGTATTGGTCCGGCATTACGCCATTGTTCTTGTAAATCCTTAAAATGTTTGTAAGTTGTGTTGATGTTTTCCTCAACATTAATCAAACCTTTTATTTCTTCAATGATATGTAACCTGTTTTCTAGATTTGCCTTTAAATTTGACTCTAAAGTTTTATAATAGGCATTTAAATTTTTTCTGTACTCGTTATAAATGGAGTTGAATCGTTTTTTAACGGGGCTTGAAAAGTAAAAATCGATTTCATTTCCTCCATCGGCTAAAAAGTCTTCTTTTTTTTCATCTAGGATTTCGGAGAATTTAGCGTTGAATTCAGATTTGATATCATCGACATGCGATTTAATTGTTTGAACTTTTCTGTTTTTTAGAAGGTTTTCAAATTCATCTGCCAGTTGTTCCATCGACATGGAGTGATAATCTTTTTCCTCTAAAGCATGTCTGTCAACATTATCTGCATCTTCGGCATCTTCCGCATTTGATTCGTCAATTTCCTCGACGTGGCCTTTCGGTTTTTTGTTGGTTTCTTCAGTAGGAAGATCACTTTCATCATCTTCTTGGATATCGTCCTCTTTGATAACGTCTTCTTTTTCAGATGAAACTTCTTTGTGTTCTAAAGGAGACTCCTCGAGTTTCTCTGTATGAGATTGAGATTTATCTGTAGATGATTCAGGAAGGTCATTATCAATTGCTTCGACCACCTCTAAAGTTTCTTCTTTAGTTTCTGATTTATCAGTAGATGCTATTATCGTTTCTTCCGATTTTTTTATAGCCTTCGGTTTTTTTTCCGAAACCTTTACTTCTTCTTTTCCATCTGCATTTAGCAGGTTATCATTCTCTGACATTGTTACAATGTTTTAGTTCAAATTATCAATAAGGGTTAAATATACTAACAACTCGTTAGAATACAAAGCAAAAACTAGTTTTGGGAAGATTTAGGCCATACTCCAAATATCCCAAGCCTTTTGGGCTTGAAACTCCAACATCTTAAATCCATTGATGATTGTAGCTCCTTTTATTTCGCCACAAATCAGGAATTTTGTTTGAATCGGATTGTAGATTAGGTCGTAGAGTAAGTGTTCGCTAGTTATGCCGTCATAAGGAATATCCGGACATTCATTGACATTGGGATGTGTGCCAATGGGTGTGCAATTAATGATTATTTGGTAAGACGCTATGATCATGTCTGTTAGATCGCTATAGACATATTTAACATTTCCATTGTGCTGCCGCGACACAAAATCAAAAGGAATATTTAAATTTTTAAGCCCATACGCAACTCCTTTTGAAGCGCCACCTGTGCCTAATATTAATGCCTTTTTGTGATGAGGCTTCAATAACGGTTGAATGGAATGTTGAAAACCGTAATAGTCTGTATTGTATCCTTTTAATTTGCCCGAAGATTCAATTTTAATAGTATTAACAGCGCCAATTTCCTTGGCAATTTCATTTAATTCATCCAAATATGGTATGATACTTTCTTTGTATGGAATGGTAATATTCAGACCTAATAATTCGGGATTGTTTTTTAGAATATAAGGAAATTGTGAAATATCATCAATGTCGAAATTTTCATAAGAATAATCAAGATCGTCATTTTCAAATTTTGCAGTAAAATGAGTTTTTGAAAATGAGTATGAAATATTTTTCCCTATGAGTCCAAAATTAGGCACTTAATTTTCGTGTTTTTTGGCCGTACCATTCAAGTGCTAATACGACTAGAATTCCTGCTGTAATATACATAATTGCTAAATACGTTTCACTATTTAGTTGTGGAATATATCGTTCATAATTAGAAACTATTTTAGAACCTTTCGAATCATATAAGATGTCGCCATGACGTGAAAATTTATAGATGGTGTTTTTCCATGGCCATACAACTCCCAGACTTCCAACAATAAATCCAATTATTGTGGAAATGGTAATACTTTTATGGTGCTTAAGAATGTAAGTAAGAATGTGTGAAAAAGTAACCAATCCAGTTATTGATCCCAAAGTAAAAACCACTAAAACCTTTAGCAACCTGATACGTGCAGCATCATGTAGGAAGCCGAAATTGCCCATGATAACTTCAGTGAATGTGTCAGAAAGTGCATTTACTGAATCAACAAGTAATAACACATAATTACCAAGTAAAATAAGGATAAATGAGCCAGAAAAGCCAGGTAAAGTCATGCCGGAAACACTAATAATACCGCAAAAAAACACAAACCAAAGATTGTCATTTTCTCGAGCAGGATCTAAAAAACTGATACTGACACCTATAAAAACACCCACTACGAGTGAGATGATAGTCTTATAATTCCATATCTTAAAATCTTTGTTGATATAATAAATAGAACCGATAATCATCCCAAAAAAGAGACTCCATACATAGAGCTCATAATACTTTAAGAAATAGTCCAGGATTTTTGAAACGCTAAAATAACTTACAATCATTCCTAAAAAGAGAAGACTTAAAAACCGACCGTTGATATAATGGTAAAACGATCTAAATCGACCATTAAAAAATAGTTTAAATGCGGTCTTGTTTACTCTTTGAAGCGAATAGATGAATTCTTCATAGAACCCTGCAACAAATGCAACAACTCCTCCTGAAACACCTGGGACTTTATTGGCTGCGCCCATTCCAAGTCCTTTGATGACGAGAAATAGTCGATCCATATAAGTTCGAGTACTTTGCATATTAGTTTTCTTTGCTACCTAATTTTTCGAGTATGAAAATAGTTAAAAAACCGACTAGCATCAAGCATAGGGCAAAAACTAATTGTGGATTGCCTTCATAACTGAAAGGTGAAATACTTTTTTCAATTAAAGGCATATCGATTCCTGCAGAATCCTTACGCCATGTTATCACTTTTTTCCAAGGCCAAATTTTATTTAGTGAGCCAAAAATAAAGCCTGTTAGTAGGGCTAGAGTGATATCGTGATAATGTTTAAACAGCCATTTAAGAATATGGCTAAAGCTTAAGATACCCACTAAAGCACCTAAAGCGAAAATCAAAATCTTTTTAAAATCGAAATCATGCAAGGCATCACTCAAGGTTTTGTAAGCTCCAAGAATCACCAAAATAAAAGCACCTGAAATACCAGGAAGTATCATCGCACAAATGGCTATTGCCCCAGAAAAGAATAAAAAAAATGCATTTTCATTATCATCCATAGAAGGTATTTGGGAAATATAATAAGCTGCAAACGTGCCTATCGCAAATACGATAATAGCGGCAACATTCCAGTTTTTGATTTGTTTGCCGACAAAATAAACGCTGGCAATAATCAACCCGAAAAAAAACGACCAAATTAGAATTGGATGATGCTCAATCAGGTATTTAGCCATGCGCATAAAGGACACAAAACTTAAAAAGATCCCAGTAAAAAGAGCGACAATAAAATTACCATTGAGTTGTTTCCAAAAAGCTATAAAGCCCTCTTTTTTCAATGTATTGAATAGGGTTATATTAATACCGCTAATGGTAGAAATCAACTCTTCATAGATTCCTGCAATAAGAGCGATGGTTCCGCCAGAAACGCCTGGTACGGCATCAGCAGCACCCATGGCAGCACCTTTTAGGGTAATGACGGCATAGTCAATAAAACGTCTTTGCATTTTTAAAATTTAAATAAGATCGCTAAAGATATGTAATTTTGTGGGAGTTTGTTTTACTGGAAATTAAATTGTGAAATGATTAGCTAAAACTGATGGCGTAAGTTGCTGATGTAATCTAATTTTGAATAACTAAAGATAATCGACTTCGTTTATACTGTTATTGCAGCGTATTCACGTTTTAAATAAAAGTTTTTATCGCGGTTACTTTTTCGAATTCATAATGAAATCCCTTACTTTTTTCTGTTTAGTTACTAATGGAAACAGTTCTTCAACAATAAAGTCAAATTCAGGATTCAACATTAACCCATTTTTCAAATGATAAGAGCCTTTTTCCGGTTCCAAGAGAGTATAGTAGATACCCGCTAGACGGTATTCGATTTCGGCAGTTTCAGGATAAAATTCAGCTGCTTGAATCAAATTTAAAGCTGCCGCCTCACACTCACCTAATTTGATTAAAATATCTCCTCTTGAAAGCCAGGTGTCCAATTCATAATTCCCAAGATCCAATGTTCTTTTATAGCCACGTTCGGCTTCTTCTAGAAAATGAAGTCTTTGATTGATTTGTGCATATAGTTTCCAATATAGAACATTGTCATTATCAATATTAATTGCTTTATTGATATAATAGAGCGCTTTCTGATAGTTTTGCTGCCTATTATAGAATTTGGTGATTGCAATCCAACCTTTGTCCAGTAAAGGGTCTTCGTGGACTGTTTTGTAATAATACTGTACCGCAGCGTCAAATTCGCCTAATTTTTCGTGGCAATTTCCGATTCGCAATAAAGCAAAGGAGGTTGGTTCATCAAGAGCTAAAGTGATTTTGTAATTATCTATTGCTTCAACGTATTGTTTCAGTTTTTCAAGAACTTTACCTTTTTCAAGATATGCGCCCACAAAAGTATCATCTGATATAATTGCAAAATCAAATGATGCCAAAGCTTTATTATAATCTTTTAATGTAAAATATTGTCGTCCCAATTGATGCCATGCAACTTCACTATAAGGGTTGTTATCGAGATAATGGTTCAAAAATTCTACAGCTTCTATATTCAAATCTAAAAAGTCGAAACAATAAATGATGTTGTATAATGCTGAATAATCTTCATTGTCCAATTCAAGACACTTCACAAAATGATTTTTGGCATTTTCAAATTGGTCCATAAAAAGATATTCCATGCCAATCAATGCGTATAAGTCAGCTTCATCATCTTCCTCTTCAATCAATTTCAAAGCGATCATCAAGGTGTCAATCGCCTTTTGATGTTCGTCACGCTTTGAGAGAATACTGGCTTTTTGAATATAAATTTCTTCATTAGTCGGTTCCAACAGATATAAAGCATCAAGTAATTTATCTGCCATTTGCAATTTGTCTTCCAAAACATAAATCTCTACCTGAAATAGCTTGAGGTTTATGGAAGTTGGATGTTGTTCCAATCCCATTTTAATGGCCTTCTTGGCGAGTGCAATTTTGCCAATTTCAAGATAGTGGTAGATGATGTTTTCGAATTCACCTGAATCAAAGAATAAAACGTTGTTGGTTTTAAGCATTGACTCAAATTTTGTCAGAGAATAATTGTTGTTGTCGTCACGTTGACTGAACTCCATAAGCAGTAGTTAAGGTTCGTTGAAATAAATTTACTGTTATCATTAGGAAATTATAATTTTTGGACCTAATGTTTTCAACAAATTAATTAACAGTTAAACATTAAAATTAGTTGATATAGGTTCAGGATCTGATATATAATAAGTTAAACCAATATTTTGTTGCCATTATTTTTTCGAAATTCTATCCAAAACTGATAGAATAATGTCGCAACCTTTGATGATTTCTTCGTTTGAGATTGTTAAAGGAGGCGTGATTCGGATAGCTTTTGGTTCAAAAAGCAGCCAAAATAAAATTAATCCTTCGTTTTGACACCTTAAAATAACCTCATTCACAATCTCTGCGGAGGGTAATATTGCAGCCAACATCAATCCTTTTCCTCGAATTTCTTCTATGAGAGAATGCTTTAAATATTGACGGATTAATTGTTCCTTTTCAAGGGCTTCCTCCATGAGGTTGCTTTCTGTTACTTCCTTTAAAGTTGCCAGGGCTGCAGCCGCTATGATAGGGTGTCCACCAAACGTTGTTATATGGCCGAGTTTTGGATGGTCTTTTAAAGTAGACATCATTCCGCGGGAGGCCGTAAAAGCACCAATTGGCATACCGCCACCAAGACCTTTGCCCGTAACAAGAATATCCGGAATACAGTTATAATGTTCAAAACCAAACAATTTCCCTGTACGTCCAATGCCTGGTTGAATTTCATCGAGAATCAACAATGCACCAACTTCGTCACAGCGTGTTCTAACTTTAGCCAAATAGTTTGCTTTTGGTTCAATAAAACCTGCTCCTCCTTGTATAGTTTCTAATATTACAGCAGCAGTTTTACGTGTGATATTTTGGATGTCATCACAATTATTATACGTTATAAAATGAACATCAGGAACCAAAGGCCGAAAGGCCTGTTTTCTTTCTTCAAAACCCATGACACTCATTGAGCCCATGGTATTGCCATGATATGCGTTCTTTGCAGCAATGATCTGACTTCTGCCAGTGGCACGTCTTGCCAATTTAAGAGCACCTTCAATTGCCTCCGTTCCAGAATTGGTCAAATAGGTGGTTTCTAAAGAATCAGGCAGATGTTTGGCTAATAATTTAGTCAACTCAACGGCTGGTTTTTGAATATATTCTCCATAAACCATGACATGCAAATATTTGTCCAATTGATTTTTGATAGCTTCGACAACTTTCGGGTGTTTATGCCCTAAAGTACAAGCTGAAACACCTGCAACAAAATCAAGATGAGCCTTATTGTTTGTGTCATATATATAAGAACCATTGGCATGTGATATTTCCATCGCCAATGGGTGTGGTGTGGTTTGAGCTTGATATTTCAAAAAATCTTCAGACATCAATTACTTTTTTTGAGCACTTTTTTCGTCGGGATTTTCGTTGCGGCCTTCGTAGAGTCAGTTTTTTTAATGATCTCTTTTGGAATATTCCTAGATGCTTTTTGAGCGCTATCTTCTATTGCATCTTTTGGTTTGGCGTCTTCTACACGTTGCATCAAGGCTTGGTCGAAAAATTCTTTTTGTGGGACGTATGGATCCAAACCTTTGATTACTGTTAATTCCAAAGGTGGGTCATCTTTAAATAAATCTTCAACACTTTTTGGCCGTTCATCTTCACGCCAAACAAAACCTCGTAATTTTCTGGCGTTTTCCGGAAATTGTGATTCAGGATAAATATCACCATCAACCTGATTGATAAATCTGGTTTCAACTATTTCGTTATTCTCAATTTGCATATTGATACTCCCCGATTTTGATTTGTTGATACCTATCAATTCGTTTTCATCGTTTCTCATAAAATAGATGACTTCAGCATTTTTAATGATATCGACATTGTAAAGCTTATTATCCTTGAATAGTCCAATGAGTCGCTGGCCTTTCGTTTGACTATAACCATCTCCCAAAGTGTCCTTGCTCACTAAAAATGCATCATTGAAGACCAGTAATGAATCTAACTGTTCGGTCTCGGGATTAGAGATCAGATGAATCGTATCTCCAGTCATTTGATTGCCAACATTCCATAAGACAGGATTCCGCTTGACGCTAAAAGCATCATTTGAAGAAAAACGAACTAAATTAATCATTTTTGTTAATCCTGTTTTGTGATCAGCATGTATGGAATCAGCTTTTCCGCTTAAATCACTTTTGAAAAGTTTAGCGTTGTAATAAGCCCGTGTGATGCGACTTTCCGGAGGGCCGTTTACCCGAATCGTATCACTGTGCATGTAAATGGAATCACGATCCTGAACTGTAATAACCAAAGCTCGTTTGGTTATAAATACAGAATCTTTTGCTTTCCATACTTCTGCATAGTGACCTTTAGCAACACTATTATTTATAGTATCAGTAATCTTTATATTATTGGTGGCAGAGGCAAAATCGATCTTTCGATCAAAATACATACTGTCTCCTTCTACAATTCTATTTTCATAATTGATTTTAGAATTCTTCATGAAATAACCAGTGTCATTTTCTGTATTATAAAATCCTCGTTCACAATATATGGTGCT
Source organism: Flavobacteriaceae bacterium (assembly GCA_024635765.1). Lineage (GTDB taxonomy): Bacteria > Bacteroidota > Bacteroidia > Flavobacteriales > Flavobacteriaceae > JBPOFM01. The sequence goes on from JAGXIE010000142.1 coordinate 13,811, forward strand.
TGTTTCCCCAACAATTGTTGAGGGTCCGTATAAATAAGCATGACCATTTACCGAGTAGAAATCAAGTTGATTTGTTTTTAAGGTATATTCAGGATTAACTAGTACGACATCATTGACAAATTGATATTTCTTGTTTTCCATGTAATACCGTCCAATTCTACTGGTGATGGTTCCTGATGAATCACGTACAACTTTGCCTCCAGTTTTGTAATAGGCCTGTTGTTTGATTTTATCAAAATGAAGGGTATCCGTCGTCAGCGTCGATTTTGGTTCGGTTAAAATTACATTTCCACTAGCAAACGCCAACTGTGTTTTTCCACTGTATTCGACATATCTAGCGCTCATATTCACTGTATCGCCCTGCTTCATGACTACATTGCTGAAGGCTTCGATAAAATCTTCTTTTTCGTAATAAATCGCCTTATCGCACCACATATCAATACCTTCATGCGCAAAATGAACTTGCTGCATATTATCTCTGGTAAACACAGTAACACCTGGGCCTTTTAAAGAGTCGGAATTCGCAAAAGGAGCATATTCAATACGTATTTTTTTGGATGTTTGTGCGATAGAAGTTAATGTGAAGCACAAACTGAACATAATAAGATAAACGAAAGAAATTGCTTTCAAAATGTTATGGATTTGTTTTCAAACATAACTTTATTAATTAAGGCGTATTGCTAGTTAACAAAAGTTTTAACACTTACTTATCTTATAATCGTTTGTTTTCTGTCTGGGCCAACGGAAACAATTGTGATAGGTATTTCCAATTCCTTTTCAAGAAATTTGATATAATCCATTAGTGGTTTTGGCATTTGTGACGCTTCAGTCATTTCGGTTAAATCAGCGTTCCAACCTTTCATTTCAGTATAAATAGGAGTGACATTTTCTTCTTCTATATTAAACGGTAAATGATGAATAGTGTCACCTTTATAGTTATACGCAGTGCATACTTTTAAGGTTTTAAAACCAGAAAGCACATCGCCTTTCATCATAATTAATTGAGTGACTCCATTAATTTGACAAGCATATCTTAAGGCCACAAGATCTAACCAACCACAGCGTCGTGGACGACCAGTCGTTGCACCAAATTCGTTTCCAACACGTCCCATTGTTTCACCATCCTCGTCGAATAATTCCGTGGGAAATGGACCTGAACCTACTCTGGTTGTATAAGCCTTGAAGATCCCAAAGACTTCACCTATCTTATTTGGTGCAATACCCAAACCTGTGCATGCACCTGCAGCCGTGGTATTTGAAGAGGTCACGAAAGGATAAGTCCCAAAATCGATATCTAATAAAGATCCTTGGGCGCCTTCTGCTAATATAGATTCACCTCGTTTTTGTGCCTGATGTAAATATTCTTCCGAATCTATGAATTTTAAAGATTTTAAAATTTCTATTGATTTAAAGAATTCGGATTCCAATTCCTGTAAATCGTACTGAACATCGACGTTATAGAAGGCAATCATAGCTTCGTGCTTATCTGCCAATGTACGATACTTATCTTTCCAATCGGCCAATTCAATATCACCAACTCTAATTCCATTTCTACCGGTTTTGTCCATGTAAGTTGGCCCAATTCCTTTTAAGGTAGAACCAATTTTCGCCTTTCCTTTGGATGCTTCACTCGCTGCATCTAATAATCGGTGAGTTGGTAGAATGATATGTGCTTTACGCGAAATCAGTAATGATTTTCTGTAATCAACGTTTTGCTCTTCGAGTTTATCCAATTCTTTTTTAAAGATAACAGGGTCTATAACGACTCCATTTCCTACGAGGTTTGTTTTGTTTTCGTGGAATATTCCTGATGGAATTGTATGAAGCACATGCTTTTTGCCATTAAAAACCAACGTGTGCCCTGCATTCGGACCACCTTGAAAACGTGCAATAATGTTGTATTTGGAGGTTAATACGTCGACAATTTTGCCTTTGCCTTCATCTCCCCATTGTAGTCCAAGTAGTAAATCTACTGCCATTCTATAAAATTAATTTGGTTGTTTGTTTTTCGTTCCGTAAAAGTAAAGTGAGTGATTGCTGATGGAAATATCGAACACTTCCTCGATTGTTTTTTTGATGGTTTGAATCCTTGGGTCACAAAACTCGATAACTTCGCCAGTATCGGTTAAAATAACATGGTCATGCTGTTTATCAAAATAGGATTTCTCATAGTGTGCCTGATTCTGCCCGAATTGATGTTTACGTACCAAGGCACATTCCAACAGCAATTCAATGGTATTGTATAGTGTCGCCCGACTCACACGATAGTTTTTGTTTTTCATTTTGATGTAGAGAGATTCAATATCAAAATGTTCTTCACTATCGTAAATTTCCTGAAGGATAGCGTAACGCTCTGGAGTTTTTCGGTGACCTTTTTCTTCAAGAAATTTAGTAAAGACATTCTTTACGATTTCTTGGTTGTTATGTTCTGTTTTTAAACTCATAATTGACGTTGCAAATTTACGCTTTTATACTCTTGTTACCTTATCAATCCCATTAATTTTTTTTAGATTATCCATCAGCTTTTTAAGCAGCGTGCTATTTTTTACCACAACGTTAATTTTTCCTTTAAAGATGCCATCATCACTTTCAAAACTGATGCTTTTCATATTTACGTTCATGTGTGATGATATGACGTTTGTAATGTGGTTGACTAAGCCCAGGTTGTCAATTCCGGATAAGGTGATTTGAGCAGTAAATTCCTGTTGTGACGAATCAATCCATTTTGCTGGCATAATACGATAGGCGTAGTTGGATTGCAAACTCACGGCATTTGGACAATTCTTTTTATGAACTTTAATGCCTTCATTGATGGTCAAAAATCCAAATACATCATCGCCAGGAATAGGATTGCAGCAGGCTGAAAGTTTATAATCGAGTTTTTCTTCTTCCTTACCAAAAACAAGCATATCGTATTTGGCCGTAATCTCATCCTTATCAATATCTGGTGAAACTGAAGGCTTACGAATCTTATTTTTGATATAGCTCATAAAAGCGTTGCTCCTTGAGTTCGCATAGTCTTTGAGCATGGAGTTGTCAATGGTGCCAACACCAATTCTGTAAAACAAGTCGAGACTCGTTTTTAGCTTAAAATGCACTACCATCTCATTGATTGACTTTTCGTCGAGACTTATTTTAAGTTGTTTTAGCTTCCGCCGTAATATTTCCTTTCCTTCTTCGGCAACTTCTTTTTTCTCGTCCTTCAGCGACGACTTAATTTTACTTCTTGCCCTCGCAGTCGTGGCATAATCGAGCCAGTTGGGATTAGGTCTTGCGTTTTCAGAAGTTAATATTTCCACTTGGTCACCACTTTGAAGTTCGTGGCTCAATGGTACCAACTTGCCGTTTACTTTTGCACCTCTTGTTTTCATTCCAACTTCTGTGTGTATAGTGAAGGCGAAATCTAATGGTGTGGCACCTTTTGGTAATGATTTTAAATCACCTTTTGGAGAAAAAACAAAAATTTCTTTGGAATAAAGGTTTAGTTTGAACTGCTCTACGAAATCGACAGCGTTGTTTTCATTGTTTTCCAAGGTTTCCTGCAATTTATCAATCCAAGTATCGAGTGCGTCTTCGGCACTGCCTTGTTTATATTTATAATGTGCAGCATAACCTTTTTCGGCTATTTCGTTCATGCGTTCACTTCGAATTTGCACTTCCACCCAACGGCCTTTTGGTCCCATAACAGTAATGTGTAAAGCCTCATAACCTGTGGACTTTGGTGAAGAAATCCAATCGCGAAGTCGGATTGGGTTGGGGATGAAATGATCTGTGACAATTGAATATATTTTCCAAGCGAGGAACTTTTCGTTGGCTATATCAGATTTATAGATGATTCGTACGGCAAACTTATCATATACTTCATCAAAGGAAACACCCTGTTTCAGCATTTTAAGACGAATAGAATAAATGGATTTCGGCCGTCCTTTTATTTCATAATTTAAGCCTTCGCTATTCAATGAATCAACAATTACCTTCGAGAAGGCTTTGATGTATGCATCTTGTTCTTCCTTACTTTCTTTTATCTTATTGAAGATATCATGGTAAACTTCGGGTTCGGTATATTTTAGCCCTAAATCTTCAAGTTCAGTTTTGATGTTGTAGAGACCGATTCTGTGTGCTAAAGGCGCATAGATATATAAGGTTTCGGAAGCGATTTTGACTTGCTTGTCTGCTCGCATTGCATCCATGGTTTGCATATTATGCAGTCTGTCAGCAATTTTGATGATGATCACACGTACATCATCGTTCAGCGTCAATAGCATTTTACGGAAGTTTTCCGCTTGGGTAGAAACGTCAGTGTCTTTGCTTAAATATGAAATCTTGGTAAGCCCATCTACAATTTTCGCAATAGTTTTACCAAAAAGACGCTCGATGTCTTCTAATGTATAGTCAAGATTGTCTTCGACAACATCATGGAGTAGGGCAGCAGAAATACAGGTAGCATCCAAACCTATTTCAGAAGCCACGATGGTCGCCACAGCAATAGGGTGAAAGATATACGCCTCGCCCGATTTACGGCGTTGATCCTTGTGGGCATCAACCGCAATATCAAAAGCACTTCTAATGAGTTTTTTATCTTCATTTGTAAGGGTTTGATAACTTACTTTGAGTAGCTTTTTATAGGCTTTGGCGATGTCTCCATTTTCTTTTTCTATCTCTACATCTGTCATAAATTAAATGTAAGATAAAGAAATGTAATGGACAATAGTTTTTTTTGGGAAATTTTGCATGAAAGTGTTAATAGTGGATTATATCAAGTTTTGCTCGATTTTTTTAAACCCAATTATGTCGCGAAATAACTAGTTAAACGAAATTCGATTACGTTGATTTATTTTTAAGACATTAAGTTCTTCACACGCTCCAATAACGTTGGATGTGAATAGTGCACCCACACATAAGCGGGATGTGGTGTTAAATTACTCAAACTATTTTTAGACAATTTTTTTAAAGACGAAATCAACGGTTGGCCAGCAAAGGTGGATTTGGCATAATCATCTGCCTGATACTCAAATTTGCGAGAAAAATGATTCATAATAAGCCCTGTAATTTCAGAAATAGGCGAGTAGAGGAGTCCAAAAGCAATCAAACCAACATGAAAACTTGGTATTTCAACGC
>JAGXIE010000143.1 GCA_024635765.1 Flavobacteriaceae bacterium
CATTTCATGTGTTTCCCAGTTTATAACTGCCACTTTTTTATCAAGACTATTTCTACCGAAAGGGTTATCAACCCGAATGGCATCGGGCATTACCTCTAATCGCCATAGACCATCTTCTATCTTATCCAAAAAGTACGCTCCTGTTCCATCATAATTAACAACCGCTGAATTTCCATAACCCGCAATTTCCTTCAATTTTGAATGGTTTTTTGGGGTAGACTGTGTATCATTTGTGTAGAAGAACTTGTCTTCTGAATTATACTCCGCCAAATCTTTTTGGTAATTCACACTAAAGTTTTCGAAAGAATTGTTTTCAGGATACACTCCAAAATTTGAATACATGGGGATTTCATGAAACACTTCCGAACAAATTTTTAAGCTCAATGCTTTTTGCGGTGTATAGTTCAAATTCATATAATGCGTATTATATTCGGTATTGTAAGGTGCTAAATATGTGGGATCATAAGAAAAGTGTGTTGCTATCTGAATTCCCGCACTTCGAAAACTTCTTGCCATCGCTGGATAAATATATGATTTACCAACATCTGCGGCGTCAAACTCATACACTAATTTGGCACCACGATGCTTTTTAATGATGCTTTCAAATGGCATATTATAGTCGTTGACATTAGGCAATAAATTTCCGGATAATTCCTGTTGATAGCCCAAACCTGTTGGATACCATTGAAAAGTTCCACCATCTGCACCTCCTTTAAAATAGGCATCCATAAACTGAACGGCATGGCTCATATTGTAAAAAATCGGTTTCTTGGTTCCCGTTTTGCGCATGGCATCCACCATACCTTTTACAAAATTGGTAACATCTTCTTCTTTTCCTCTATGATGGGGTTCATTACTAACTTCAAATGCAATAATATTCGGTTCATCTTTATAGGCAACACCTGTATATGGATTGACATGATTTAAAAACTGATGAAGGTACTTCTGTTGTGCTCTGATCGCATCTAGATTCGTCAATGCTTTATCTTTTCCATATTTATGAGAAAAGCCTGGTGTTTCAGTATCAGGTTCTGGCCATCCATCTCCCCAAAATGCAATTGGAGTAATAACATAATTAATGTTATGCTCTTTGAGTTTTTTGAGAAGATAATCAAATGTTTCAAGGTATTCATTCTCCAATAAATTTCCTTCAACATCACTAATTTGCGTATCCCAGACATGAACTCTAAAAAGATCAAAACCGAGGCGAGTGAAATGATAAACATCATTGTCAATGGCTTTTTTTGGATAAATTCCCAGCTTTTGTGCACTTCTATAGGCATGAGCGAATGGAACCGTATAATTAACACCAAATCCTTTTACTTCCTCTTTGGAGTTTTCCCATCGCATCAAGCCGTTTCTATCCACAATTACGTTTCCTCTTGGTTTTGTATTTTGTGAAAAAAGTTGACCCAAACAACAAAATATGAGTACTATAATAGATATTTTTGAAGTCATATAGTTATGTTTTTAAAATTAGTATCAGTTAAAATTTTAAAGTTTCAGCAGCATTTTCAGCAATTTTATAGGGCTTTGATTAAGTGCTCATTTCGTAACCAACTACTTCCTAACCAAAGTGGATACAAACCTATAAGACAAATATAAAATATAGCTAGTAGGTACTGGTATGGTTTTATAATAATTTATCATAAATTAGCAAAATACTGGATTAAAAGATTCCTAGTATTTCAACTTTTTCAGACAAAATAATAGTAATTTATACTATCTAACTTTACAATATGAAACCGCTACAACGAATATTCATTTTAATTTTCATACTTTATTTTACGAATCTATTTGTGCATGCACAGCCGCGAATTATTGAAACTTTACAAACCGACTGGAAATTTTTTAAAGGACATCTCGATAATCCAACTTCAGTTGATTATAATGATGATTCATGGCAAAACATAAAGGTTCCCCACGATTGGGCAATAACCGAACCTTTTATTCTTGATGGAGATGGAGATACAGGAAAACTTCCTTGGAAAGCTGAAGGCTGGTATCGTAAATCATTGAAAATACCCTTTGAATATAAAAACAAAAGGGTTCTTCTCGTTTTTGACGGCATAATGGCGTTTCCAAAAATATATATCAACGGTACACTCGCAGGAAAATGGGATTATGGTTATAACTCATTTTATATAGACATTACAGATTTTCTGAATTTTGGCGGTAAGAACATCTTGGCCGTACACGCTGACACTAGACAACACGATAGTCGATGGTATCCAGGAGGAGGCATTTACAGAAAAGTACAGCTTCTAGTTACAAATCCGATTCATGTGAATGTTTGGGGAACGTATGTCACAACTCCGATCGTTGAAAAAGACTCCGCATTAGTGAGAGTGAATGCGACTGTTAAAAATGAAAGCAATCAAACTGAAACCTTAAATGTTGTTCATACTATTTTTGACGAAAAAGGAAACAATATTTCTTCCAAATCAATGGAACATACAGTAAAATCTGGTAAAGAACAAAATTTTGAAGTAACTCTGAATGTCCCTCATCCACAATTATGGGATACAGAAAATCCAAACCTCTATTTCGTCACAACCAATGTTAACATTGGCAACAAAATTATAGACAACTATAAAACAACTTTTGGAATTCGAACAATTAAATTTACTGCTGACGATGGATTTCATCTAAACGGAAAGCGTGTCCAACTTAAAGGCGGCAATTTACATAGTGATTTTGGCCCTTTGGGTGTTGCGTTTAATAAACGAGCCATGGAACGTCAACTTGAAATCATGAAATCAATGGGAGTGAACGCCATAAGAAATAGTCATAATGTTGCAGCACCAGAACTATTGGAGCTTTGTGACGAAATGGGATTGTTGATGTTTAATGAAATTTTTGATAAATATGATGCAAAAGCAGACATTTTAGAATCAACGGATTTCGAGGAATTTGCCCAACGCAATATAAAAAACTTTGTTGAACGGGATCGCAATCATCCATCGGTCTTTCTTTGGAGCGTTGGCAATGAAATTGGGGACGTACAATGGAATCTCGATAATGGATTCCAGCGCCTACATACAATGGTTAACTACGTGAACAAATATGATACAACACGACCGGTTACTTTGGTTTGCGACAATTTAGAAAGTGCCAAATTACGCCATTTCGATTTTTATGATGTACATAGTTGGAATTACGGACGCCGTTATCGGTTGGCAAGAGAATTAGAGCCCAATAAATCAGTAATCATAAGTGAATCTGCATCAACTTTGAGCACACGTGGTTTTTACGAGTTTCCATTGCCGGAAGTCAAAACTGATTTCACAAAATCTTTACAGGTAAGTTCTTATGATTTAAATGCTCCTGACTGGGCCGAAGTTGCAGATGACGATTTTATGTGGCAACAGCAGGAACCTTACATTGCTGGTGAATTTGTTTGGACAGGCTTTGACTATTTGGGCGAACCTACACCTTACAATAATAAGTACGTTAAAGAATTAGGCATGACTGACAAAGAAGCCTCTAGAAGTTCATATTTTGGAATTGTGGATTTGGTGGGCATCCCTAAAGATCGATATTACCTTTATAAAAGCTATTGGAAACCAAAAGAAACCACTATTCATATATTACCGCATTGGAACTGGAAAGGAAGAGAAGGACAAATCACTCCTGTCTTCGCTTATACGAATGGTGATTGTGGCGAACTGTTTATCAATGGAAAATCACAAGGCAAACAATGTAAAAAACCATCTTCAGATGATTCTGTGGAACGTTTCCGATTAATGTGGAAAGACGTTGTATACGACCCCGGAGAAATTAAAGTTCTTGCATACAAAGATGGCACTTTACTCGGCGAAAAATCTATCAAAACTGCAGGAGACCCTTATCAATTAAAACTTACTCCTGATAAAAAAACCTTAAAGGCAAATGGTGAAGATTTGAGTTATATATTAGTTGAAGCCTTTGATAAAGATGGTAATTTTTGCCCTTTAGCTGATGATACAATTGATATCAATATCAAAGGAAAAGCTCATTTAGCAGGTGTTGGCAATGGCAACCCACAATCTTTTGCACCGTTTAAAGCAAACTCCGTTAAATTATTTTATGGAAAAGCCATGATTATTTTAGAATCTGAAAATGAAATGACAAGTGCAACTGTAATCGTGACCTCCGATGGCTTAAAAAGCGACAAAGTCAATATTGATATAAAATAGATGTTTTTTTATTTCCAATTTCAAGAATGCCTGATAGTAAAAAGATGAGCTAGTTTTTGAGGGAGATTACGATATTAATTCTTTCTAATGTAATGAAAAAGCCTTTCTACAAGAGAAAGGCTTACGTTGTTTCATTATCTCAATGGAGACAACAATCAAAAATCCTGTTAAAACCCTATGAACTCATTATTCATAAAGTCTACAAATGAGTGTCCATCACCTGATGCGCATCAATTAATGGGCCACCATTCCTAATTTCTTTAGAAGCCTGATTAATGAACTTATCAAAATCCAAATGAAATGAGTGTGCTAAATTTATCGCTTTGCTTATGTATGCACCCTTCTGTAACCACGTGTTCATTGGGTCTAACATTTCAGTTGGTACATCTTTACAGTATTTAGGCATATACAGGCCAAAAATAGGATGCTGTTCATAATCTACTTTTTCCAATTCACCTTCCAAAATAGCAGAAATCATTGCACGAGTATATTTAAGTTTTATTCTAGAGCCAACGCCATAAGGCCCTCCGCTCCAACCAGTATTGATGAGCCAGACATTCACACCTGCATCAGTCATTTTCTTACTAAGCATTTCTGCATAAACAGTTGGGTGAAGTGGCATAAATGGCTCTCCAAAACATGCAGAAAATGATGGAACAGGCTCATCGATCCCAGCTTCCGTTCCAGCCACTTTAGCCGTATATCCCGATATAAAATGGTAGGCAGCCTGTCCAGGTGTTAACTTCGAAACAGGTGGTAATACACCAAAGGCATCAGCTGTCAAAAAGAAAATATTTTTCGGGTTTTTGGCATAGGATGGTACCTGAATGTTATTAATGTGATCAATAGGATAGCTAACTCGTGTGTTCTGTGTAATTGAGCTATCAGAATAATCGACCTCTCGAGTGCCTTCTTTAAAAACAATGTTTTCCAAAAGGGCTCCAGGTTTTATGGCGCGATAAATATCTGGCTCTTTTTCTTCAGAAAGATCAATAGCTTTAGCATAACAGCCACCTTCAAAATTAAATATGGTGTTGTCTGCGGTCCATCCATGCTCATCATCACCAATCAATTTTCTCTCTGGATCAGCCGACAAGGTTGTTTTTCCTGTTCCTGACAGCCCGAAGAATATAGCTGTATCGCCATCTTCACCAACATTTGCCGAACAATGCATTGGCAATACATTTTTTTCACTTGGAAGTATAAGATTCAAAGCTGAAAAAATACCTTTCTTAATCTCCCCAGTATAGGCAGAACCTGCAACCAGAGCAATTTTTTTGGTAAAATCTAGAATTGAGAAATTACCACTTCTTAATCCGTAAGATTCTGGGTTCTTTGCCTCATAACCTGGTGCACAAAGTACCAACCATTCTTCTTCAAAATTTTCGATTTCGTCATCCTCCAAGCTTATGAACATGTTTTTGACAAAAAAATTTGACCAAGGATATTCCGTTATTGTACGAACATTCATTCGGTATTTTGGGTCAGCGCAGACATATGCGTCTCTAACATAAATTTCTTTACCACATAAATAGCTCGTAACCTTATCATATAGACGTTTGAAATTATCTGGCTCTAGAGGTTTATTAATTCGTCCCCACCAAACTTTATCCTTCGTATAATTGTCCTTCACTAAAAAACGGTCTTTCGGTGATCTTCCTGTAAATTTTCCCGTGTTTACGCAAAGAGTTCCATTATCTGTTTCAGTGCCCATTCCCTTTTCGACCGTAATCTCTTGTAATTTTTCTCCCTTAACATTCCAATGTGCTGTGACATTTTCCAATCCATATTTTTTGAGATCTGAATTTTTTGGTTTTTTCGATACAATTTCCATAATTTCTAATTTTTTACTTGTTAATTTAAAATGGCCAAAATACAGGTACGACCAACATAGTGATGACAAAGAACAACATTAAAAGTGGCCCTCCAACTTTTACATAATCTATAAATCTATAGCCACCAGACCCCATTACCATAGCATTGGTTGTTGTGCCTACTGGAGTTAAAAAAGCAGTAGAGGCACTTATAGCTACTACAATCATAAACGGTTTTGGTGAAACACCTAGAGAGCTAGCCGCCATAAATGCAATAGGTGCCATAAGCACCGCAGTTGCAGAATTATTAATAGTCTGACTAAAGATTGTAGTTGTTAGAAATATACCTCCCAAAAGCAATATAGGGTGTATGTTTCCTAATGCACTGACTAAACTATTAGAAACCATGCTCGCAGTACCTGTTTTTTGCAAAGCAACTCCCATGGGAATCATGGCTGCTATCATAACGACGCTTGTCCAACTTATACCTGTATAGGCTTTTGATATGGGTACACAACGTGTAAGCATCATAATACCAGCACAAATTAAGGCCGCTATAGCTCCAGGTAATAGTTCGAAAACCAATAATAAAATCATCAATAACAAAGTGCCTAGAGAGATATAAGATTTAATAGTTATCACGTCGACATCTTTGGCCATCGCTTCCGGACTTCCAGAAATGACAAGATCTTCATAGACTTCATGTAAAGCCTCAATGTTTTTCCATGATCCTCTTATAACGAAAGCATCTCCTGCTTTTATTGTAATATTCTTATTGCTAATCGGTTTACCATCTCTCGAACCACCTAAAAGTTGAATTCCAGATTTTTGAAGATATTTCCCTAACGGAAGCGTTCGTCCGACAAAAAAAGAGGTTGGTGTTACAATCATTTCCGCCATTCCTATTTCTTGATTAATGAACTCTTTTTTAATTTCGGACGGCTTAAACTCATTAGGAATAAGACCAAGTTGAAATTCGAGGATTATTTTATCAACGTCATCAGCATTTCCTTTAATCGTAATAATATCATGGTAACGCATTTCCGTGTCTGGCCTCGGTAGTTCTACAAAAGGCGGCGTACCTTTAAGGATGCTTGAATGCCGACGACGCAAACGCATGATAGATACGTTATGTTTTTTCTCAAACTCCCAATCTTCAATCTTAGTACCAATTAAAGGTGACATTGAACGAATGCGTAAACGATACATATTATCACCAATACTGTAATTTGAGATCCATTTATGAACTTCGGTGTCGATATTTGTCGGTTGATTTTCGGTTTTATGGCTAGGCAATAATCGATAGCCGACGTATCTAAAATAAAGTACTGCTATTATTAAAAGTGGGAGACCGATAAGTCCGAATTCAAAAAATGAAAAGCTTTCCATCCCTTTTTCGATAAGTGTATTGCTAACAATAATATTCGGAGGCGTACCTGTTAGTGTCAACAATCCACCAGTATTAGAACCAAAAGCGACTGGCATTAAAAGCTTTGATGGTACAGTACCAGCTTTCCATGCCGCTGAGATAGTCATTGGTAACAGCGCTGCTACGGTTCCCGTATTGCTAACAAAACCAGAAAGGACACCAGAACCTAATGTTATTAAAACCAGTAATTTTGGAACACTTTTCCCTGCCCACGTAACAAATTTTTGCCCTGCAAGTGCAGTCCAACCGGTTCTTGAAAGGCCTTCACCTATGATAAATAGGGCGGCAATCATTAATACCGTAGGATTACTGAAACCACTTAAAGTTTCGGATAAATCTAAAATGCCGCTCAAAAATAAAGCTATCATTGACATTAAGGCAACTACGTCCGGCGGAAATTTACCCCAAACGAAAAATGCAATTGTGATGAACAATATGACTAAAAGAGTAACCATGATTGATTTTATACAGCGGTTTAATCGATTGCCAAAATTGGTATTGGGGAATGGAGTGTTAACAATTCCGTAAGTTGTCCTTCTGAAGGCTCACTATTTTTGGTATGATTTCTTGGTAGAATCGTTATTACATCTATATTGCGTTGTGTTGCGTAATTCAAAATACCGTCAACCAAATCAGGATTTTCGATGAACACATGTTCCGAATAAAAATTTTCAAGGTAATATTGAATCAAATTCTCATTTTTTTGATCATTCTCTGAATAGCCAAATGTTTCTGGTCTGTTTTTAATGGTGATGACGTGCACTTTTGCATTAAACCTCTGTGATACTTCTAACAACATGCTTAAATCTTGAGTATCATCAATCACCTCCTTACCTAATACTAATGCTATATTTTTTAATCTAAACTCACCCAAATCTGATGGGACGACCAAGACTGGACAATCTGCTTCTAGCACTAGTTTTGAAGTATTTGTAGGTCCTAAACTGGTACCACCAGAAGTACCCATAATGATGAGGCTTACATCTTCATACTTTTGAATTTCAATAAGTGCTTCTGTGAGTTCGCCCGTTACAGAAACCCATTCTATCTGATTATTTACCTCTTCTTGATGATTTTTAATGGTATTCCTAAATTTTTCTTTAAGATTATCACTATTCTGTTCATCTGAAACATGGGCTAACATTAATTTTAAGTTTTCGGCGTCACCAACATATTTTATAGCGTATTCCAGCGCTTCTTTAGATGTTTTAGAAAAATCGAAAGGAATTAAAATGTTCGAAATTTTCTTCATGGCATTATAATTTTAAATGTGGATTATAACAAAAATAAAGTACATTATCGGCTCAAAACATGACAGTTATCATACTTTATTAATTATCATTATTTTAATATTGGTATTGCAAAAACAATGTATTGGTAGGCTCTAAATACTTAAGGCGATACACTTTATTAAATTGAAAAATATAGCAATAAATGTTCTTGAAGTTTGGAGTTTAAACCACATTTTTTGTTTCTTTTATGTTATATTAGTCATTGAAATAGAATAAAAATATGACGACTTTTATATGGATTTAGTTATAGGAATTGATATTGGCGGCACTAAAACCAAAATAGGATTGGTAGATAAATCAGGTGACTGTAAAGACTATCTGTTTTTCAGAACCAAAGATTATGAATTATTAGATGATTTCCTTGATAAGATAAAGCACAGTGTTGATGAACTGACGAGAAAACAGAAAGGTTCGTTAAATCTTATTGGTTGTGGGATTGGTGCACCAAATGCATCTAGCAGAAGTGGAACCATTGAAAACGCTGCCAACTTAAAATGGAAAGGTTCGGTTCCCATTTTAGAGAAACTTAAACAACGAATCGATCTTCCCATGCGTATCATGAACGATGCCAGCGCAGCAGCCCTCGGTGAGATGTTATTTGGAAACGCCAAAGGAATGTCTGACTTTATAGCCATCACATTGGGCACAGGTTTAGGATCTGGGATTGTTGCCAACGGACAACTCATTGAAGGGTATGATGGATTTGCCGGTGAACTCGGCCATATCGACATGACCCTTGGGGATGGAAGGTTGACTGGATTAAATGTAAAAGGTGGTCTCGAAGCATATGTTTCTGCAACAGGATTAAAACGAACGATCTTATATATGATGAGTAAATATATGGTCGATAGCAGATTTCGAAGCATTGCCTATAATGACCTCCATGGAGAGGATATTACAAAGGCTGCCGAGGAAGGCGATGAGATTGCCATTAAGGCCTTTGACTATACAGCCAAGATTTTTGGATTAGCTTTAGCCAACTTTACAGCGTTCACACAACCGCAGGCATTCTTTTTGACTGGTGGTTTAGTCAACAGTGGCAAGTGGATCTTGGACCCTTTAGAGCGCTATTTTGAGGAATGTCTTTTAGATGTCTACAAAGGAAAAGTTAAAATATTGATGTCAGGCTTGCCTGAAAAAACCACTGCTATTTGCGGTGCAGCAGCTTTAATTTGGGAGAAGCATCGATAGATAATGAATGCAAAAGTATTTCTTTTACAATTAGATGTTATTGTGTGAAATCATCAAAACAAATCCCAAAATTATATTCATAAAAAAAAGCTCATCAACAAAAGAAGCTTTCATTATGATACAGTTGGGGGAGACTCAAACTCTAACTACTCCTGTTACAATACCTTAAGTCTTGTGTGTTTTCCAAATCTGCAATGTCCGATTTTTCATTATTTTAAAAGTTATTACTTGCCTAGATCATAAATTTTAAAATTTTCATTTCATTTTGAAATACTATTCTTATATTCAACATTAGGAAAACATGATAGTGATGTTTTATTAGTATTATGAAACTAATTACCTTGAAATTAAAAAAAATTCTCTCATATCTTTTCAACACACGTGCGGCTGGCGTTTATTTTATTCTTTTTGCCGTAGCTATCGGTGCTGCAACTTTTATTGAAAATGATTTTGGCACAAGTGCTGCACAAAAAGTGATTTTTAAATCGTGGTGGTTTGAACTACTGTTGGTACTCTTCGGTACCACAATCATTGTTAATATTTTTAAATATCGTATGATTCAGCAACGAAAATGGGCAGTTTTCATGTTTCACACTGCAATCATAGTCATTATTATTGGAGCTGGAGTAACTCGTTATTTTGGTTTTGAAGGCGTAATGCATATTCGTGAAAATGACACGTCCGATTCTTTTCTTTCCTCCGAAACCTATTTAAAATTTGAAGTAATCAAAAATGGAACTACCTATAATTTTGATGAACCCGTTTTGTTTGCGTTACTCGGAAATAATCATTTTAAAGAATCCTATCTCATTCATGACACATTGATTGAAGTAGAAGTCAAGGATTTTATTCCTAATCCAGAGCAAGAACTCGTATCAAACAAATTGGATGGCATTCCTGTTCTACAATTGGTGATTGCTGGTCCTAATGGCAGAGAAACATACTTTCTCGAAAAAGGTCAAACCAGACGCATCGGAGGCGTATTATATAATTTCAAAGAAAGTTCTGTTTCTGGTGCCGTCAATATTCGATATAATGAAGATGAGGGATTGCTCTTTATGGCAGATACAACTTTAGTGCAAACAGTTATGGCAACGCAATTGAAAGACACCATTAGGCCAAATGGCAATTTCCAATCGTTAAAATTACGCGCCTTGTATTCTGACGGTTCCAATAATTTTGTGTTTTCAGAATTCAATCCGACAGCCAAAATTAAAATAACCTCAAAAGATCCGAAAGTTAAAAATGAAAGTCAAACCGCTGTGGTGATAGATGTGTCAGTCAATGGAAACGAACAGAAAACGTATGTTTATGGGAACAAAGGGATGCCCGGCGAACCATCAAGGCTATTTTTCAATGATATGGCATTGACAATTTCTTACGGTGCAAAAGAAATTAACGTTCCATTTAAAATTCGATTGAACGATTTTATTCTTGAAAAATATCCTGGTACTAACAGCGCTTCTTCCTATGCTAGCGAAGTGACAGTTATAGATCGCGATGAAAATGTGACTATGGATTATCGCATTTTTATGAACAACATCCTGGACTACGATGGGTTTCGCTTTTTTCAATCCTCTTTCGATAGAGATGAAAAGGGCACTTATTTAAGCGTGAATAGTGATTGGTGGGGAACCATCATCTCCTATATTGGTTATGGGTTGTTAACCTTGGGAATGATTTTGACGCTGTTTAGTAAAAAAACTAGGTTTTACAGTCTCATTCAAAAAACTAGAAAAATTCGAGCCAAGAGTGGAACATTTCAAACGATTATGCTGTTTTTGTGCACCTCCTTTTTTTCGATACAAGCACAAGATCATATAACCAATGCTGTTTCGGAGGCACATGCAGAAGATTTTAGCACTGTAGTGGTGCAAGACTTTAAAGGACGAATGAAACCTATGCATACGTTATCACGTGAAATCTTACGAAAAATATCGCGAAAAGAAAGTTGGGACGGTCTTAATGCAGACCAAGCGATATTGAGCATGTTTATAAATAAAAAAGATTGGTATGACGTGCCACTCATAAAACTTGGTAAACATAAGGATGTTCAAAAATTATTAGGCGTTTCAGGTGAATATGCGTCTTATAAGGATTTTTTTAATACCCATGGTGAGTATAAGATGCGAGATGAAGTTCGCCGTGTGTATGGACTTGAACCAATAGATCGTGGTGTCTATGCCAAAGAACTTTTGAAAATTGATGAACGCCTCAATATTTTGAGTATGGTATTCTCTGGTAGTCTGCTGAAGATTGTCCCAAGGCCCAATGACCCTAACAATACTTGGGAAGGCTATAGCAGCCATAATCATGACGATGGTCATAATCATAGCTCTATTGCAAGCAATTTTTTCAATTCTTACGGGTCTTCCTTACAAAAGGCAACCGTTTCAAAAGATTACAGACATGTAGGTCATTTGTTGGAGGAGCTTAAAACCTACCAAACTGAAAGAGGTGGTGAAGTCATGCCATCCAGTACAAAAATTAAGACCGAGATAGCTCTAAACAACATGAACGTTTTTACCCGCCTTGCCAGATTCTATTTGATTTTGGGAGTGGCATTATTGTTTTTCCTGTTCGTGTCGGTATTTAA
This sequence comes from Flavobacteriaceae bacterium, assembly GCA_024635765.1. Lineage (GTDB taxonomy): Bacteria > Bacteroidota > Bacteroidia > Flavobacteriales > Flavobacteriaceae > JBPOFM01. The sequence goes on from JAGXIE010000143.1 coordinate 12,501, forward strand.
ACCCGATTGGCATCTTAAGAAAGTTTACTACTTTCTGTTCGGTTTGGTGGTTCTCGGATTTATATGGCACACTATCGGTTTGGGAATGCGCTGGTATGTATCGGGAAGAGCGCCCTGGAGCAATGGTTATGAATCTATGATCTATATCGCGTGGACCTCAACGTTGGCGGGTGTATTATTCACTAGAAAATCATTTGGAGGATTGGCGGCAACCATGGTTTTGGCAGGAACAATTCTGTTTGTTGCCACATTGAGTTTCCTCGACCCCGAAATCACACCTTTAGTACCCGTTTTAAAATCGTATTGGTTGACTATACACGTTTCTCTGGAAGCTGGTAGTTATGGTTTTTTAATGCTGGGTGCGATTATTGGGTTAATCAATCTCATCTTAATGATTTTTATTTCAGATAAAAATAAAATGAGAGTCAAACGAATCATTCAAGAAATGAGTTATATAAGTGAATTGACACTTATAGGTGGGCTTTTTATGGTAAGCATAGGCACTTATTTAGGTGGTGTTTGGGCCAACGAATCTTGGGGTCGTTATTGGGGTTGGGATGCCAAGGAAACATGGGCTTTGGTAACCATTTTGGTATATGCCTTTATTTTACACATGCGCTTAATTCCTAAATTACGTGGTCTATTTGCTTACAATTTTGCCACAATTTTCGGATTGGCATCAGTCATCATGACATATTATGGCGTCAATTATTATCTTTCTGGATTACATTCCTATGCTACTGGAGATCCGGTTCCCATTCCAAATTGGGTGTATATTGCCGTAAGTTGTATTATTTTGATAAGTATTCTGGCATTTGTGAGAAAGCGGAAGTTTAAAATTATCTCCTAAACCATCATTCCACAATAATGCCATCCTCTAAAATTAAATCATAACGATAGCCTGCACCAAAATCACGATCTAAACTGACTTTTGCTCGGATAGTAATCGTTTTTCCTTCAGGTACAAATGTATTTGATGTTGCCACAAGATCATAATCATTTTTACTCCCATCTTGCAAATGCAACCAATTGCGATTCATGATATTCGGATTAACCTTAACCACATTTCCTGAAATCTGAACTGTTCTCCCTTCATATTTGGATGGATTTGCCACCAATTCAGCAATTTTTATCGATCCTTTATAAGGGATGATTTTATCGCTATGCGTTGGAATAGTTTCTTTTTTGGAAACGGATTCCGTTTTTTTGGAAGGTTCCACTTCCATAAAATCTGCCTTTAATCCACTAGAGTGTTCACCATGGTCTTTAGGCACGATATTGGAAACCAAATATATAGTATCAAATATCCTTTTGTATTCTTTACTTTCAAAATTCGTTTTAAGTAATCCATCACGATAAAAATAGGTGTTACCTACAATCACATTGGTTTTTCCTGTGGCAATCCAAAACTGATTCCCTCCTTCCGTGACATTCACATAGACATATTTTGAAGTTGGTAATACTTTATTCACGACAACTGTGTGTAAATTTTCAGTAAATCCGCCTTTGGAAGTGTTCATCGGTTGTGAATTGTTTGATTCTTCCGTGAAAATCCCACTATTTTCTGGCTGCATTTTATTTTCATCTGTTTTGGCCGTAATGACTTTTGGGCCATTATTGCAGGCAAATAGAGTGATTGCTAAAATGATAATCGGTATTAACTTATTAAATTTCATAGTGAATTATTTTTACTTTTTTTTCATAAAACGTTTGGTGAGTTGTGCATAAAATCGAAACCCATTTTCATCTTCAAATTGGGACATTTCACCAGAAATGTTGAATTGCCATCTTCTAGAAATTCTATAGTTGATTTGGAGCCCATAGTAACTCTGGCTATAATTGGAGTCTTGATTTTCATAATCATATTTTGCCAATCGATAATAGACATCAGCGTTAATAATATTATTAAAAATCTCCCTAGAATAGCGTGTCGAGAAAATATTGCTTTTCAAATAATTGGATGTATTCATATTATATGACCCATTGATTCGTCCTCCAATTTTTGGAATCTTCGAGAAGGTAATATATCCATAGATATTATCAGACTTGTTCTGGTTGTCACTTTGAAAACGACTGCTGTAGCTAGCCCCTAAGTATATTCCTTTAGAGGGTCGCACATTAATTCTGGCTCTAATACCTTGTCTAGCCAGATCTTCATCTAAAATCTGCTCAATTTCTGTTCGAAAGGATTCATAATAAATAATACGTTTTCGCGAATCATAGGAGACCATCGCATTTAAGGCTCTACTAAAGCGATATCGAGCAGAAAGGTATAAATTGGTCAAACGCGTTTCGGATCCTGAATCACTAAAGATGTCCATTTCACCAGAACTGAAAAGATTCAAATTACTAGCAATAGTACTGGAATGTTGAAAAAAGATATAACGTCTATCAGTAGCACCCGCATTGGTTTGTTCCATGGCTCCAATAGTAGTGGTGCCAAGATAGCTGTCTGTGCTGTTTTCCATACCTACATAACCTCCATATTGAAGTAAGTCGGAATTGAATGCGTAATCAAAAAAATCGGGTCGAAAACCAGCCACACCACCAAAATAGAAATTACCAAAATATTTTTCAACCTGTAAACCGTCATTGGCACCAAATGTTGACGCCTTTGTATTTATTTTTCGTCCCATAGAAATTGACAAGGTGGGTGTGGCATCATATGTTGCATTGAGATTATACACATTAAAAATAGTAGTTCTCCCAGAATAATTTTCTGGTTGTGCAAGATTGTTTCGATAAGCCAAAAAACTTTCGATTGAAAACTTACCATTATTAATATGGTTAGCATTTAAAGAAAACTGCGTTTGAAGGCGATGTCGGTCTTCTCTCAAATCTGAAAAAGTACTATAACTTGCAACAGAAATCCGTCCTCGTATAGATTCTTTATACAATGGTTCTTCCTTTGGATAAACTTCTTTGGGCTGTATAACTTCTGCCGGAATAGTTTCATCGACATTATCATCTATTTCTTCAGTGGGCTGCACATCATTGATTTTCAGAACATACGTAACTTTATCATCCTTTTTAACTACACAGTCCTTGATAATGTTACATACGACTGATGTGGATGATTTCTCGGTGACCTTAAGACAATCTGTATTGTTCAATTGTAGAACCGCACCAATTTCAATGGACTCTGTATTCTCAAATTTTACATAGATATTGTTGGACGTTACAAAGGAAACAGTTCCAATTAACACTTCCTTTTTATTTTGTGCCATTAAACAAGGGGCACAGCAAAAAAAGGACAGTATGCTCATAAGAATCAGCTTCATATTATTTTTTAATCTTCGCCATCAGGATGGCATTGAAAACAGGCATTGCTTTCATAGACATAGCCTGAAACGTCTTCATGATTATTTGCTTCTTCACCTGCAGTATGACAGGTTATACACGTAAAGACAGCAAAATTACTTGGGTTTGTGTGACATTCGGTACAACTGTTCCAAACGTCACCTTCATCATGACGACCGTTATAAATTGGAAAATACATGCCATCATGGTCAAAACTGGCAGGCATCCATCCAGGACTTGTAGTATGGCATTGTACACAATCGGTAGGGAAGTTAGCGGCTTCATGGTCGGGATTATTGGTCTGTACGAAATCATCATTATGACAAGCAAAACAATCTGTTGGCGTGGTGTTGAAATTGCCTCCAACATGGCAAGCATTACAATCCTGAATATCATGTCCTAAAGTAAGTGGGAAGAAGTCGTGGTTAATAATGGCCGGCATCCATCCTGGAGCTGTGGAATGGCATTGGGTACAATCTGTTGGAAAAGCAGCACTGTCATGGTTCGGATTTGTGGTTTGATCAAAATCATCCTGATGACAGGAAATACATTCCGATGAAATATCAGAAAAATTATTTACATTATGACACTGACTACAATCCTGGATGTCATGCCCTTGGGTTAATGGAAAGAAATCGTGAATGATACCACTAGAATCCCATCCAAAGCCATTCGGATTATGACATTCTATACAATCCTGGCCAAAACCTGCCGTAACATGGTTCGGATTTTGTGTTGACAAATAATCATCTCTATGGCATTCTATACATTCATTACCCAGTGGTGTAAAAATTAAACTGCTTTCATTACTATGGCATTCTACACAACTCACATCTGAATGAGAGCCAATTAGCGGAAATCCATTTTGCTCATGTATTTCTGGTATATTAAAAACCAACCAATTTTCGGATGTATGGCAACGCATGCAATCATTACCGACCGATTGGGTATGTACATCTGTATGACATGAAATACAATCAGAGGGAGTTTCATTAAACACCAAGGTTGTATGACAGGCTTTACAATCCGTTATTTCGTGAGTGCCTTCGAGTTCAAAATTTGTACTGCTATGATCAAATCTAATGGATTCATAATCAATCATCCAACCTTCGGGGTTATGGCATTGTGCACAATCAATTTTTAATGAAGTTCCATGTGGAGATTGACCTAAAACTGGATAGGCAATAAATAAAAGAACTGTTATAAATGGCAGTCGATACAATCCAGTTTATTTAATTTATA
>JAGXIE010000144.1 GCA_024635765.1 Flavobacteriaceae bacterium
CGCAGAAGGTCACGGAGCCGTCGGTCCCGGCATTCGGCGGTGGTATTGTGGTGACGGTGACTGTTGCCGAGGCATCCGCACAAGGAGGGGTTCCGGCCACGGTATAGGTATAGGTCCCATCGGGATCCACGGCAGGATCGAACATTCCGGAGCCACTTGTAAGCGCAGGGCTCCAGGTCCCGCCCGTGTCGGGCGTACCGCCAAGGCTAGCGAACAGGTCGGTCGGCGTTTCGTTCCCGCAGAAGGTCACGGAGCCGTCGGTCCCGGCATTCGGCGGTGGTATTGTGGTGACGGTGACTGTTGCCGAGGCATCCGCACAAGGAGGAGTTGCGGTCACGGTATAGGTATAGGTCCCAGCGGGATCCACGGCAGGATCGAACAGTCCGGAGCCACTTGTAAGCGCAGGGCTCCAGGTCCCGCCCGTGTCTGGCGTTCCGCCAAGGCTTGCGAACAGGTCAGTTGGGGTTCCGTTCCCGCAGAAGGTCACGGATCCGTTGGTCCCGGCATTCGGCGGTGGGACTGTGGTGACGGTGACTGTTGCCGAGGCATCCGCACAAGGAGGAGTTCCGGTCACGGTATAGGTATAGGTCCCATCGGGATCCACGGCAGGATCGAACATTCCGGAGCCACTTGTAAGCGCAGGGCTCCAGGTCCCGCCCGTGTCCGGCGTTCCGCCAAGGCTTGCGAACAGGTCGGTCGGCGTTGCGTTCCCGCAGAAGGTCACGGAGCCATCTATTCCCGCATTGGGAGGAGGAATAATATTTATTGTGACGGTAGATGTAGATTCAGTACAGCCGGCAGTTGCGTCCACTGTATAGGTGAAAATATAAGGGCTTCCTGCTACGGTCATGGTTGTGATATTCACTGTTCCCGTGCTTCCATTCGTTGTAGGAAATGGACCTGTCCATATACCACCAGTGATAGGTGTTCCATTTAAACCATCAAAAAGATTCACTGTTTGGGTACTGATGACATCTGTTTCACAAATATCTATTGTACCATTTGTTCCAGGGTCGTTAGGTGCATTAAAAATCACTTGGACCTCCAATCGCTCCACACTTTCACAAGGTGGGTCGACTGTTGTGGCAAAGTAGCTTGCTCCGTCCACCAAAGGTGTTGAAGGTTCTAATGGTAAAGCTGATGAAATCGTGCTGTACCAGTTATTTGTTCCACTAGCCACAAGATTTGCGACTGTTGGGGCGGGAAGTTGATCCACACAGAATTCTTGAATTGTATTTCCTACGGGAACCGGTACTACTCCGACATTTACAAATACGGACAATCTGGAAGTCCTGCAACCAGTAAAGGGATTAGACTGATCAGCATAGTAAATGGTGTTATCCGTTAATACAGTTGATGTTGGAAGTGGGGTACCTCCATTGGGTACAATATACCACCTTATATCATTTCCACTCGCTACGAGATCAGCAATTATAGCTTCCCCTGGATCATCAACACAAACCCCTTGGAAATTTAGACCCACTGGAGCACCATAAATAACAACATCGACACGTTGTCTTGTTCCGCAGCTACCTGAATTATCGTCTGCATAATAATCTTCTCCGTTAATTAAGCCTGTGGCTGGTGATAAAGGTGTCGTTGAGATCGGAGTTCCATACCACCGAATCCCGTTACCATTATTGATTGCAACTAAATCGCCTACTATGGGTGACTGGATATCACAAAATGTTTGAGTTGGAGTCGTAACCGTAGGACATTGTGCAAATGTATCAACTAACCCCATTATCAAAAAGACAAGTGTGAGCAACAGACTACCGCGATTATATAGACACATTTTTTTTATCATAAGTAGGCTTTCTTGGTCTATTATTCGATGGACCGCTTAAAAAGCGGTTATACAAATTTAACAGAATTAAGGGAATGCCATTATATTTATTCAACTTCTTTTAAAGTACCATCTGAATTATACTGAATGATATAAATACCATTGTTTTCATGGCTACCTATTTTATTTAATTTGTAATCGAATTTCAAAACCGTATACTCCGTTACTTCATTTTCTGCGGAGACCTCGAAACTTTTTGCCTGTGAGGTTCTCAATAAGGTATCAAAAGTCAAGTCAAATCCGAATTTGACATTTTGAGATGGCTCAACATTATAGATTTTTTCATAGGAATCTATAAAACTGGAGGCCATTTCTGTTTCTTTTACAGGAGTTAGAGATGGATAAAACATTTGTAAAATCACAAAACGTTTTTTTGAAACATCGTCCGTGTTTGGTATTAGTGATTTATCTAGGAGGGCCAATTGAATAGAAAAATTCGAGAGCTGTCCTAACAATAAGTTCGTGGTACTTAAAAAGACACTGTTCTTATCACTTTCTAAAATCACATAATTCACTTTACTATTATCAAGTAGTGACTCGAAATCATCAGAGCTAAACGTACCTTTTTTATTCACTTCGATAAATTTAGCATTCGGAGCATAATTTGAAATATGAGCCTTACTTTCCTTACGAGCAACATCACATACGACAATGATGTTACCGTCTTGTGTGGTCATGAAGTCTAACATCCTATTTCTTTTAGAATTAAGGCTTGGAACACTATTGAAAACGTTTTTATATCCCTGTTCCATAATGGTAGTGGCAGCCGTTAGAACAGGTGTATTTCTATCCTTCACAAATGAGGCAATTTCTTCTATGTCGTTTTCGTAGAACGGAAGCAAAACAGCATCATAATTTTCTATAGCATTCTCTTTAGCTAAAGCAGCCGCCTTGGTATTTCTCTTGGAAGTGTTGGTTTCTAGAATTTTTATATTGAAATCCAATCCTATCGACCTTGCAGAATCCTGTGCAATTTTTACGCCTCTATAAAATTCTAAATGCTCTCTGATAAACTCATCAGAAACATCTTTAAAACTATTATTTTGCTTGAACTCTTCGTTGAATTGAGATTCAGAAAATGGCAAAAACAGTAAGATTTGATTCTTCTTAACAGTTTTAATGGACTGGCTTAAATCTACATACCTCTTATTTGATTTTTTAATCGTTGGTTCATTCTTGATGGTTGGCTGTAACTGATTTAAACCACTAGCAGGCATTTTAACAATAGCGCCTATTTTGACCCCGTTCTCTAATTGAGGATTTAAGGTGACAAAGTCAGAAATGCTCAAACCTGCCTTTTTCGATAAGCCGTACAATGTTTCTTTTGGCTTTATTTCGTAATCTTCATAAGTGATGTAATTAGTGGTTTCAGTGGATTCGTCTGGTGACTTTACTTCTGAAGTGACTTCTTGAATAGTTGAAGTTGTTTCAACTGAATTAGTTTTTACCTCTTCTACTGGTTCTTCGGTGGTGGAAGTGACTTCTATTTGTTCTGGTTTCATTTCATCCATCGATTCATTTTTAGCTACAGTTGAATCGGTTGGTATTTGTATGATTTGACCTACCATGAGCATCCTTATAATTTGAGGGTTTGCTTGTTCCAGCTCGTCAATGCTAACCCCATATTTTTTTGAGAGCCCGTATTTCGTATCCCCTCGTTCCACTAAATAAATATCAGAGCTGGAATATATATCATTTGTGGGTGATGGAATTTTTAGAACTTGCCCAATTTGAAGAATGCCATTTAATATATCCGAATTTGCATAAACAAGTTCCTGAACTGTCAGATCATTTTCTTTTGATATGCCCCATAGGGTTTGGCCTTTAAGAACGAGATGGGTTTTCTTTATAGATATAGTTTCGCTTGGAGTTGATGCTGTTTCTTGACCTTCTATTTTAAGAATATGACCTGCCTGGAGTCCATTTTTAGTGTGTGGATTTTGCCTTTCGAACTCTTCAATCGTCATTCCAAATCTACGTGCTAAACTGTACTTTGTGTCACCGTAAACAACAGCATAAGTAATTGTGTTCGAGTTTGAAGTGCTTGCACTTGATGGATATGTGGATTGGCTTTGACCTTCACTACGAGGAATGGAAAGTACTTCACCAATTTTGATGATATCCACTGCAGAAGGATTTAAGGCATAAATCTCTTCTGGCGTGACGTTGTATTTTCTAGAGAGTTGAAAAACAGTTTCCCCTTTTTCAACTGTATGTTTTATAATTGCTTCTTGTGCATTTCCTAAAAAAACGCATAGGAGAAACAAGGGCAAAAACAACAAAAAGTTCTTCATAATTGTTAAATACTCTTATCAATTAAGCTTAGGGGGAGCCGTTGGTAGGATAAAATTAATAAAAATACCTTCTAGCACGCGGCATCTAAAGGTTGTTATCAAGATGTTATTAACAAATTGTAACTAAATATTTTCTCAAGGGAGAATTTGTAATGAATTATGAAGCGGATTTTGTCCCAAAGAGCAACAAAAATCAACCCTTATTTTTTGTTGAGTTGATGTTTTAAATCATGAAAACTACTCACATCAGTTAGATGGATGATATCAATTTCATATAAGTCAGCAAAGGTTGTGAATGTGGTTCCATCATTTCTGGTTCGTGTTGTGCCTTTAGGATATAGCTTGCGTTTATCAACAAATTCTGATTTCTCTATCCAACCACAAACAGTAACCTCTTTTTTGAGTTTATGGTAACTACAAAAGATATAAACTTCAGTTTCAAAATAATCTTGTAGTTTTAAAAAATTATTGGTGTAGTTACGTTTCACATCAGTAGTTCTGCCCATCGTTTTCACGTCCACTTTTTTCGAGTTAATGATCATATCGACACCATTGTCAAAACCACCTTTACCCATGACATATCCCAATCCGAAAGCATCCATAATAACTGATTGACCAATAATGCCGGTCAGTTGTTGTTCTTCATTGCCGTTTGCAGTGTAGCGATTTCCAAAATTTGTCGTTTTTACCAATTTCTGGCAGTACTCTATGAGTTCGTTATTGATATTGACAGTGAACATATGTTTTTATGAATAAAATTTCAATAAGTTCTGTACTCGATTGTTCATCAATATTTTTAATACTGCTAAAAAAGTTATCACTAACTAAATAATTGAAGACATGGGCAAATGAAATCAAAACTTCCTAATTGATAGTTGTATTTTCCTCTTTCCAATGTATTTAAGATCGCCAAATTTAAAAATAAATAGGTATTTTAAATTTCATATTCATAAATGTAATGAACATTTTCATTATTCATATCTATCAATCACGTAAAAAGAGCTTTAAGGGAGGGAACAAGACATTTTAAAAATATCAATAGTTTAAATACAGTTTCAATTGCTGAATGGTAATGTGATGAAAATGTCATCACCTCTAATTCATTTAATTTTCTGCTGGCGCATATTTTTTCTTTAACTGAAGTATCATTTCGTTGGTCATTTTCTCTAGATCAAATTGATGATTCCAGTTCCAATCTTTCCGAGCGTAGCTGTCGTCAATTGATTTTGGCCAACTGTCAGCAATTTGTTGCCTAAAATCAGGATTGTAGGTAATGATGAAATCTCTTATGTGTTTTTGGATTTCGCCAGCTATGTCTTTTGGGGTAAAACTCATTGCGGCAAGATTGTAGGAAGAGCGGATACTTAACTGATTTGCCGGAGCATCCATAATTTGAATTGTCGCTGTTATGGCATCGTCCATAAACATCATTGGAAGTTCAGTGTCTTCAGATAAAAAACTTTCATATTTTCCATCTGTAATAGCTTTATGATAAATTTCCACAGCATAATCTGTAGTGCCACCTCCAGGCATGGTTTTCCAGCTGACAATACCAGGATAACGAATACTTCTGACATCAACCCCGTATTTGTCAAAGTAATATTCACACCAACGCTCACCCACTTGTTTTGTAATTCCATAAACAGTCGTCGGCTCCATGATAGTATGTTGAGACGTTTGCTCTTTAGGAGTTGTCGGACCAAAAACAGCAATACTAGAAGGCCAGAATACTTTAGAAATAAATTTTGCCTTTGCCAGATTCAACACATTAAACAAAGAACTCATGTTCAAATCCCATGCTTTCATAGGGTATTTTTCACCTGTGGCACTCAACATAGCAGCCATTAAGTATATGGTATCAATCTTGTGCTTTTCAACACAAATATGGATGGAAGAATAATCTTGTGCATCGACAATTTCAAAAATCCCTGAATTTACGATCTCAAGGTTTGTATAACTGATATCACTTGCAATGACATTGTCATTACCATGAATTTCCCTTAATTTATAAGTAAGTTCAGAACCAATTTGACCACAAGCACCAATTATTAATATTTTTGAAGACATTATATACCGACCATTTTCGTTTCAACAAAAGTAATAAGAATAAAGGGTTGAGAAAATTTAATGCCTTAAAAATTAACGAAATTTAAGATGTATATAACTATTTAACTTCTGGTTTGCTTTTCTGATTAGGATAAAGTTTAAGTATCTTTACACCCTGATTTAGTTTGAATATTAACGGTTGAAATAGCATGAAATACTTTGCATTATTATTGACAGTGTTTTTTGTTTTGGGTTGCAACTCCAAAACAGAACAAACGACCAATGAAGTTTCTGACCAAGAAAAAGATTCACAACGTATTACTGTAAAAGATATTGATAACTTAAAATATTCGGATTACGTGTTAAGTCCAGAAGCTAAAGAAGCCGTTCTCAATTGGCAACGATATCAGGAATTAACAATGCAAATTGATTATTTAAAACAAGCTGATCTATCATTTTTTGGAGGTAAAAATGACATATTGACGACGTTTCTAAATGATTTAAAAAATGATATCCCTCAATCTTTAGCGACACCAGCAATTAAAGAGCGATTGATTGCTTTAGAGACGAAACTATTAAAACTGCATAGTACCTTAAAATTATCCAATGCCAAAAAGTCAGAAATATTAAGTAACATCAAAGAACTTTTAGTAGCTACTTCTAATCTTAATCTTCAAATGAATAAAAAATTTGAGCTGGAATCTCAAGTTATTGAAGACCCTTCGTCTGTTACTCCACTGAAAAATTGATTTTTATTAATATTTTGTTAATATGTAACATTCAATAGATTTAAGCTTCTAATAAATAACTAATTTTAAACAATTCTTTAAAATCAAAATGTTAGGAACATTAGATTCTTAATATAAAAAACACTGAAATTATGATTAAATCCAATTTAAAACAGCTTTTGGCTGTTTTTGGTGTGGCCTTTTTTGCTCTTGTGGCATGTAAAGATGACTCCAAGAAAGACACTTCAATGACGGAATATAAAATTCCTGGAATTATGTTAGAAAATATGGACACTTTAGTGAGTCCGAAAATCGATTTTTACAATTATGTCAATGGCAATTGGCAAAAAACAACCACGATTCCGGATGATGAATCCGTTTGGGGAGGTTTTAGCGTATTAAGAAAATCCACCCGTAAGGATGTTTTGGACATTATCAATACTTCAAGAGAGCTAAACACATATGCTGAAGGGACTGACCAAAAGAAAGCCTTACTTATTTATGAAACCGAATTGGACACTATAGCACGTGATGCAGCGGGAACCAAACCGCTTCAACCATATTTAGACAAAATCAATGCTGTTAAAAATCTTAATGAATTACAAACAGTTTTGGCTAAAAACGTAGCCATTTCATCACCATTTATTGGATTGGCTTCTTTTGCCGACTTGAACGACAGTAGCATGAACGCTCCATATATTACTCTAGGCGGTTTGGGATTACCAGGCCGTGACTATTATTTAGAACAAGATGAAAAGTCAAAAGAAATACGCCAACAATATGTTGATCATATCGTTAGGATGTTTAAGTTTATCGGAATTGATGAAGCAAGAGGACGCAAAGATGCAGAAATGATTTTGGCAATGGAAACAAAACTTGCCGAACCACGTTTGGACAAAGTTCAAAGTCGAGATATGCGTAATTATAACAATCCTAGAAGTCTTAAAGAATTGCAAGCAATGTCACCTGCGATCAATTGGGAAAAATACATTAATGATTTGGGTATTGAAAAGTCTTTGGATACTGTTATGGTGATGCAACCCACATATATGACAGCAATGAATTCAATGTTAAAAAGTGCTTCCATCGAAGATCTTAAAACATTGGTGCGTTGGTCAACACTAAATGATGCTGCAAGTTTATTGACAACTGACATGGAAAAAGCCAATTGGGATTTTTATAGTAAAACGCTCAATGGTGCCAAGAAACAACAACCTGCTGACGAGCGCGCCCTAGAAACGGTGAGCAATACGGTAGGAGAAGCTATTGGTAAAGTATATGTAGACGCAAAGTTTCCACCAGAAGCGAAGGCGAAAGCAGAAAAAATGATTAAAAATATCATTAAAGCATATCAAGTACGTATCAAAGCTTTGGATTGGATGACTGCCGAAACGAAACAAAAAGCGATTGAGAAATTGGATAAATTTACAGTAAAAATTGCGTATCCAGATGAGTGGGAAGACTATTCAAAAATGCAAGTAAAAACTGGTAACAGTTACGCTGAAAACATGCTTGCGGTAGCAGAATGGGCAACCAAAAAGAATTATTCAGAAATCAACGAACCAGTTGATAAAAAAGAATGGGGCATGCCACCACAAACTGTGAATGCCTATTTTAACCCATTGAACAACGAAATTGTGTTCCCCGCTGCCATCTTGCAACCTCCTTTTTACAATTACACGGCTGATGATGCTGTAAATTATGGAGGAATTGGGGCTGTAATAGGTCACGAGATTTCGCATGCCTTTGATGATTCAGGAGCACGATTTGATGCAGATGGTAATTTGAAAAACTGGTGGACGGACAAAGATTTGGAAGAATTTACCAAAAGAGGAAAAGCATTGGCAGACCAATATAGTGAGATAGAAGTTGCCGATAGTCTTTTTATCAATGGTGAGTTTACCCTTGGTGAAAACATCGGTGACCTTGGTGGTGTACTGGCTGCTTATGATGGTTTGCAACAAAGTTTTAAAGAAAACGGACGCCCTGGTAAAATTGATGGATTTACACCAGAACAACGTTTCTTTATGAGTTGGGCAACGGTTTGGAGAACTTTGATGCGAGATGAAGCCTTAAGAACCCGTATCAAAACAGATCCACATTCTCCTGGTATGAATAGAGCGGTTCAACCACTGAAGAACATCGATGCATTCTACGAAGCCTTTGATATTAATGAAGGTGACCCAATGTATCTTGCGCCTGAAAAGCGTGTGAGAATTTGGTAATAAATAGTATTATATAAACAAAAAAAGGCAGCCTGTTGGTTGCCTTTTTTTGTTTATCAAAATTGGATAATGATTAGATATTTTTACTGTTTCGTCTTCTTCAACAACGCTTCCTTACTGATTCTCGCAAGGTTAAAATTCGGATCCATTACGAGTGCATGGTTTAATATTGCCAATGCACTTTCCACATTATTGGCCGTATCTTCATTATAGACAACCAATGCTTTTAAATAGGTAAAAGCAGCTTTTAAGGACGTTTCATAAGGTTGTTGCGTTTCATAAAAGGCATGTTTCATGTCATCTTTCACATTTGCCAAACCATACTCGATACTGGTTTTTGCTCCAGCCCAGTCTTGAAGCTGAATTTTTAAATCGGCAATTTCGTATGCCAAATAAGGATTTGGTTTTCTGTTAAACAAAACCTCATAATGCTCCAACGCACGCTTTGGTTGATTTAAGGCCTTTAGGGCAATGGCTTTCACTTCGGCATTCAAATCAGAATCACTGGCATTTTTATCAACGCCTATTGTGTTCAACGCTTCCACATTCATATTTTCTGAAACGTATAAATAAGCTATCGTATCCTTTCGAGCTTGGGAAGGCGCAAGCACATCTAAATGTGTCATTGCATTGATGACACCTAGAACATCCCCTTGTTTTTTCATCTGTTGGTAATACGCTTCAAAATGTTTCTGAAGTTCAGTTTTTGTTTGGGCCGTCATGCCGATTGAAATCATCACAACTACAAGAAGTACTATTTTTTTCATCTGTAAATATTTATTGTTTTTTAAAGGTGAGACACATTGTCCATTCAATGTTTAGGTAAATTTTAAAATTGTTTGATTATGGACATTTCATGATCTATTTTTTTAACGGGCTAAAACTATAAAAATTAATAAGATAAAATCTTAACAATTTGCTAATTGTTCAATTTTACTTGAAATTCATAATTCAAAAGCTGTACCAGTTTACTGGAATCAATACATTTTCCAATGCTGGGAGATTTATTATCAAAATCTGGAAGCGGTAAGTTCATCTCCCTGCAAACAGATATATAGTAGTCTTTTTTTGAGGGATGTGAAGGGGTACTGGCGTTAAAAGTCTCATTCCAACTATTTTTTTGAATGATTCGTTGAATGATTTTAATACCATCTTCAAGATGAATCAAATTTACCGGAGCATTTGGATTCTTAATGTTGGATTTTCCCGAAAGATATTTGGCAGGATGTCGATCTGCTCCAAACAAGCCACCAAAACGAAGAACAGTTGTCATAAAATGTGGATTGCTTTGAAGCAACTTTTCTGCTTCCAACAATTGTTTGCCAGATTCCGAACTTGGATTTGGTATGGACTCTTCTGTGATGGTTGGGATCGATTCATCGTCATTATACACAGAAGTGGAACTTATAAAAATGACTTTTTTTATGGAAGATTTCTCAATGTAAGGAATGAGCAACTGTATCTGTTTTACAAAATCGTTTTCAGGTTGTTTCCTCAAACCCGGTGGTATGTTCAAAACAAGAATATCACATCCAGAGAGACTCGCTTTAATAGCTCCTTTAACATCTTTGTCAGTCAATTCAACAAAAAACGCATCAATTCCAAAGGCTTTTAAATTATCTATTTTTTCTATTGAAGTTGTTGAGCCTTTCACAGTATAGCTATGCTCAATCAACTCTTTCGCTAAAGGAGTTCCTAACCAACCACAACCAATGATACTTATGCTGTTAGTCAATCTTTATCGTTTTTTTGACGATAACAGCATCATTCAGCACAAATGGTTTTGGTATCATCGTTTTAGGTCGTTCCGGTACATCGAACAAAGAATTGTTTAACATATCGTAAGACAAACTATACATTGTGAATTCTGTTTTTTGTTCGGCAGGTATTATAAATTCCATTTCGAGATATTTCTCGTCAGAAACATGGTAATTAAACAAACGATTGTTTTTACGATTTGCAAACACCGAAATATCATTCATAGGTTTTTCAACTTTCATTCCATTTAAGTTAACTGATAGAAATGTGTAGTTTAAGTCCGCAAAAAACTCCATTCGGTTCACCGAACGTTGTGGGGTGATAAATAGTTTTACATGCCTTAAATCTCCTATGACCGTATCTTTTTGTTTATCAATATAAGCGACATTTAAAGGTTTGATATTAGCCTTTTTGCTATAGGAGAAAGGTGTGCCATACTTGCTGCTGAATGTGTCATAATGAAGGTCTTCTGCCTTATCTGGATTATCCGTTAAAAATGACTTTGTCCAGTCATCTAAAACATGGTCATAGGTCGCCCAAATGGAAGCATCTTTATCGGCATCATAAAGATAGACCAAGCTGTTTGGTTTTGGCCGTTCTTCATTAAAATTAGAGTTAAAATGCGCCAAAAGTAAAAAGACGAACGAAACGGCAAATAAGATAAAGGCCCAACGATTTTTATATCGAGAAAACCCAAATACTGAAATGCTTAATGAAAAAATCAATGACACCAGAAGTGTTGATGCAATAAGCATTTTTAATCCCAGTCCGACGGGAAACATTTTGACGAATGGTGACATGATCATCAACAGCGGAAACAATAATAAGGTCATTAATATAATGTTGGGACGTTTTTGACGTACCAAAACGAATAAACTAATTAAACCAAAATACACGGGGATCATAAAAAAACTCGCTCCTTTTAATTGGAATGCAACAACACCACAAATCAACAACCATAAGAGCAATGGTGGAACCGCTAAACTGGCTGTGTTTTCCGGTTTATAGACCTTGCTGTACAACCACATGCAAACCGCAAGAGAAAACAAAGAAAACGCCCAAATATAAGCATGTCCATTATAGCTAAAACCATGTAGCATTTCGCCATATTGAGGATAGATGATGCAAAGCAATTTCCAACCAAAATAACCAACGAGACCGTTGATAATCACTGCTGCAATACCTGGTAAAAATCCTTTTGCCATTTCATTTGATTCCAACGTTCGCTTATTTATACCGTAAAATACTAAGGCACAAAAAATCAAAATAGCGAAGATCAACATTGGGACAATCCAAGAAAAAGGATAGCTCACCGTTTTAAAAAGTGGAACGTTGAAATAGACATCATCCGTATCGCTTTTTAGTGTATTGAGATTGGCATTTGAAAAATAGTTGAGCAATGGCATTATATAACTACCTTGATGCTCTAAAGTGTTTTTATCTAGTCGTTCGTAGGTATCTAGAGCCGTGTGATAATCAAAATGATCGTCTATAAAGGCAAAATTAAAACCATCTATATTGGCATCTTTTCGAAATCGGGTCAGATCAGTGTCGTTGGGAAGCATTTTATAGATACTGTAAGCCAATGAATTCGCGACTGGATGACTTGGATTTGCTTCCTTAAATCCTTTTATGAGATTTTTATTACCTTCATTGGTTTCAACAAACATATGACTTGGGCCTCCACTTCCGCGTGCCTCAAAATTTAAAACCAATCCTACATCTTTTGCCCATTCATGGTTGTTTACGAACAGGGAAGCGCCATTCAATCCTAATTCTTCTGCATCCGAAATAAGTATAATAATATCATTTTTAGGCGTTTTGTTTTCACTTAAAAAAGCACGCAAACCTTCAAGAATCGTAACTACGCCAGAACCTGCGTCGCTTGCTCCATAGGAAGAATGGGAATTGCTATCATAATGCGATAAAAGTAATAAGGCCTTAGAGTTGTCACTGCCTTTAATTCGAGCTAAAACATTTTTTGATTTCACAAAAGTTTCCCAATCAGTAAAGGCGTATCCTTCTTGAATTTGAGTTTCCAATCCTAGGACCTCTAGTTGCTTTACAATATAATTTTTTACAGTTTCGTGATTTTCAGAGCCAACATAATGTGGTTGTTTTGAAATTTCCTTGAGATGAATAAGTGCTCGTTCTGTGGAAAATGAATTGTCTTCAGAGTCTATACTTGAAATAGTATGAGGAATTAAGGCGTAAAAACTCAAATAGATAGCAATAATTATGAGTAGGAGAGCTACTGCTTTTTTTAACATAATTGGTCAGTGTTAGTTAGTCTTATAAAAATACAAAATATTTTTACCTTAATTTCATGTTAGGTTAAATGAGTTTTTTTGTCTAAATTTAAGATTCTTAAAAAATTAATTATGGGAATTAAAAGCTTTCAAGGCGCACGTAAGCAACAACAAAAAGAAACAGAATCACTTCCTTTTAGAGTGAGCGATTTTATGACGAGAGACCTTATCACATTTAAACCAGAACAAAAGGTTATCAGCGTTGTGGAAATGCTGATTAAGTATAAAATTTCCGGTGGTCCAGTGGTGAACGATAAGAACGAATTGGTAGGAATCATTTCAGAGGGTGACTGCTTAAAACAAATTAGTGAAAGTCGGTATTACAATATGCCGATGGATGATGACACCGTGGAGATGCGCATGATAAAAAACGTTGATACTATTGATGGTAATATGAATGTTTTTGATGCAGCCAACATTTTTTTGGAATCCAAGCATCGTAGATTCCCGATAATTCAGGATGGAAAATTGATCGGACAGATCAGTCAGAAGGATATTTTGAAAGCTGCTTTAAAGTTGAAAGGTCAGAATTGGAATTCAACGACAAAAATGAATAATAATTAACTTTCACGTTTCACTAAAGCATAAAAATCACCTTCAATTGGCAAATATCCTTGGTCGTAAACGAAGTAATATACGGTTCCTGCTTTTGTCGTGTAAATACTTGTGAAATAATTGAAGTCAAATCCTTTCTCGATTAATTTTCCTCTCGAAACCTTCGTTTTCTGATCAGGATTAAGAGCTTCAAGAATTCTATAGTTTTTACGAAGCCTATTATTGGTGTTCCTAATAAGGTTCTTACTGTCTTTGTTAATAGTGTTGTTGTAGGAGTTTCTACAGGCATCACTGCAGAATTTTTTGTCGGTTCTTCCAACAATTTTATCTCCACATTCTAGACATTCTTTATTCATTTTTTAATTGTTCTTTAGTGTTTCACCAAACATAATGCGATGTCCATCGACAGGTGTAATCATTAACTCCAATGGTTCCCAAACTTTCAATTCATAAGACAAGATACGAAATATTCGTCTTCATTTAATTATAAGCCTTTGGCTATAATAATCGTATTTGTATCATTGAATTTTTCAAAAACCACCGTTTGATACATACGCGTTTTTAAAAAAGAGATAACATCATTTAAACTGTTGCTTTTAGTTTTTTCTAAAGACGCGTTGAAAAGGATGCTTCCGTTTGTCGAGGAAGCTTTGATCACATTCTGCCAAAATGATAACTCTAAAAATGGTTTTGGCATTACAATATCAATAAACAAGTCTATAATAATTAAATCATACTGATCTTTATTTATTTTCATAAACTGAAGGGCATCCTCACAAACAATTTTTAACTGATCATTTTCTATTAAATCGAATTCAATCTTGGCAATCTCGATAATGACAGGATCAATATCTACAGCAGTGATTGATTTTTTATAGTTGAAATCGCTTCGCAAGGTTTCTATCACACTGCCTCCACCAAGGCCTAAAAGTAAAATAGAGTTGATGCTATTTAAGTCAATATTATTGAGCCCAAACTTCAGAATTCTTTGCAATGAACCGAATGAATAGTTGGCGTTTTTTGTGTTTAAATGTTTTTTTCCGTTGTACCAAGTGATTTCTAGTGTTCCGCTGAAATCTGATTTTATGGTCTTGGTAACAGGATAAAGATTACTCAAAAGTCTTGTCATAGCGCGCAAATATAGTCATAAACCTGAAAGAATTATCCGTTTGCAAACGACTACAAACATTTACAAACGATTTTAAATATGTAACAACCGAATAAAATTTGGAAGCCATCGCATCTTTGCCTCGTCGAAACATAGGAACTCGATAGTATTAACTGTTTAACGAAAAAAATTTAAAATCATGAGCACATTAAGAAACAAAGTACAGTTGATTGGTAATCTAGGAAACGATCCTGAAATCATCAATCTTGAATCAGGAAAAA
>JAGXIE010000145.1 GCA_024635765.1 Flavobacteriaceae bacterium
ACACCCTTCACACCTACCACCAACGTCTCGTTCGCTAGATTTCACTTTGGTTTGTGATTGGCAAGAAGTTACACAAATTAAATATACAGTAAAGATGACAGAAAGTTTCATAACATTAGATTCTGATGTGTCAAATAGACTTTAATGTACATAAAATTTTTGAAGCTAATATGCTGATTATGGATAATTTAACAACTCATCAACTGATTTGACAGTCACAGAATGGTAATTAGGCCTGGCTTTTTTATAAATAACCAAAGCTTCATCAACCCTGTCACTGTTTTTAAACGCCTTAAAAAGTGTTGTGACATACCATCGTCTTCCGACAGCGGTTAAAAACTGTTCAATTTTAGCGTCCACGTTGTGACCATGATAGCCATTGAGTATCGACTGCTCGTACCAAACCATGGTGATATAAGAATTTGTTGAGTTTGAAAAATCAAAGGTCTCATCTAATTTTTGCATTTGATCTATTGTGATGTCTTTCGGAAAATTTCGAATAAAATGAACCCATTCTTGTGGCGTCCATTGATTCGTTGCAGCAACATCAATGTTGTTCGTTTCGATAAATTTCTTTAAGGTGTTTTCGACATTTTCAAAGGCATCTGATTGAACCGTCACAGCATTGTCTGGCACTCCAGGCTGGTAAATCCATTCATCAGTATTGAAGGTGATGTTGTTTTTTTCTAATAAATTTGTATTCAGGTATTTTATAAAATCTTCTGTATTAGTGGTAGAAAAGGCATTCTTTTTAAAGTAAGATTTCAAGAAGGCATCAAATTTTTCACGTCCCACTTTTTCTTCTAAGGTCCTCAAAAACAAATACCCTTTTTCATAGGCAATACTACTCATACCATCATCTGGGTTTCTGCCTTTTAAGTTGAGTTTGAGTTTGGTGTCATTTGGTGAATCTTTAAGGGATTCCAGTTCATCTTCTAGGTCCTGTCTGCTGATTAGTGCCAACATATTAGCGCGCTCTTTTCCATACAGCGCTTCCATGATTCTTATTTCGAAATAGACAGTGAAACCTTCATTGAGCCAAAAATCGTTCCATGTGGCATTCGTCACCAAATTTCCAGACCACGAGTGTGCCAACTCATGTGCTATTAAGGTTGTTAGGCTTTTATCACCTGCAATAACGGTAGGAGTGGCAAAGGTAAGCCTTGGATTTTCCATTCCACCAAAAGGGAAACTTGGAGGTAGGACGATGACATCAAATTGTTCCCAGTTGTAAGTACCATATAAGTTTTCGGCAGCCGTAACCATTTTGTCCATATCGGAAAACTCGGCATGGGCTTTGTCTAATACTGATTTTTCAGCATAAACACCCGTACGTTCGCTAACTGCTTTATATTCAATATCACCAACGGCAAGTGCGATGAGATAGGCTGGAATCGGTTGTTTCATTTTAAAATGGTAGATGCCATCTTCCGTTTTTTCTTTTGGGTTTTCGGCGCTCATCACCGCCATTAATTCTGAAGGGACCTTGACCGTTGCATCATAGGTAATTCTAATTTGTGGACTGTCCTGTATCGGAATCCAAGTTCTCGTTAAGATGGCTTGACCTTGCGTAAACAAAAATGGATGTGTTTTATCAGCTGTCTGTTGAGGATTCAGCCACTGTAAGGCTTCAGTTTTATCTGTTGTATTGTAGGTAATTGCAATTTGTTTTGTGTCTTCGTCTATCGAAATCATTAGAGGTTGACCAAGTGTTTCGTCCATTTTACCCATTGTAAAAGATGTTGACTCACCATCAACTTGCACATCCGTAATGTCTAAATATTTAGTGTCCAAAATAATTTCTGAGGCATTATTATTTTGAATATCATAGGTCGCTATTCCTGAAACAATTTGTTTTTCAAAATTGACATTCAAATTTAAATTCAGATGTGTGATAACCGCTTCATTCGGCTTTGCATATGAATGTGGTTCATCTATATAAGTGTTTATTGTTTTTTCTTCTTTTGGTTTTTCACAATTGAGCATCATTAAAAAAGTGCTAACTAGGAGAATTAGGGATATTTTCATTTCTATTTTTTTTTTTTGAATTGCGAAGGTAATTAAAAGATAATTGTATTAAAAATTACAATTCATCCATTAAATGCTTCAGTTCGGTCATTCGGTTTTTAGAATCTTCGATCTTGTTTTGATATTTGCTTCGTAAACTAAAACATATATTATGAAACATTTAATCATCATCGCAACATTATTAGTTTCTGCTGTTCTGTCAGCACAGACTAATTTTGAAAAAGGTATGCAAAAAGCGTTTGACCTATGGGAGGCCAACAATTGGACCGAAGCAGAGCAGATGTTTGAGCGTATCGCCACCGCCGAACCCAATGAATGGCTACCAAATTATTACATCGCCCAAATGAATAGCTTAAAAACGTGGAATGAAAAAGACCCACAAAAAGTCAAGGCACAATTGGACAAAGCCCAAGCGTATTTGAATACAGTTCATGGCTTAACGAAAGACAACGCAGATGTTCTGGTCTTGCAAGCTCAAATATATACCAATTGGGTCGCTTTTGACGGCATGACTTATGGCATGAAATATTCGGCTAAAGTCAGTGAACTTTATAACAAAGCGTATAAATTAGCACCTGAAAATCCGATGGTCGTATTTGGAAGGGCCGAATGGAATATGGGAAGTGCCAAGTACTTTGGACAGGATACAGCGCCATTCTGTAAAGATGTAGAAAAAGCCATTGAACTTTTTGTTAACTTTAAACCTGAAACTTCTTTTCACCCAAATTGGGGAAAAGAGCGCGCCAAAACAGTTTTGGCTTCGTGTGAAGAATAATTAAAAAGGAGTCATAGAATTATATTCAAATCCATGAAAAATCTGTACTTAACGTTCTTTATTGGCTGTGGAGTTTATCTTGTCGGTAATATACTATCAGGCGGATTTGATTATAACACGTTCAATGATTTTTTGATTGACTTTGGGTTGTACCAATTGTACAGTTTTCTACTTGGGTATTCAAATTATTTTTATTTTACCTATCTCGAAAAGCTCAACTGGACAAAGGAAGAGGGCATAAAGCGAATCGCAATAGGAATTGTTGGTTCTGTCATTATTACAATGATTGGATTATTTTTCCTAAATGCGTTCAATTATACAATCTTCAATGGGTTTTCTTTTGAGCAATTCATTCAAAAACAGCGTTGGGGTCACTATAGCTTTGGACTTTGGATCACGTTGACAATTGTCATCATATTTCATTTCGTATATTTTTACAACAGATATCAGCAAACCAAGGTCAAAGAACAAAAAGTCATTGCTGGCACTGCCAATGCGCGTTTTGATGCTTTGAAAAACCAGTTGGACCCTCATTTTTTATTCAATAGCTTGAATGTGTTGACAAGTCTTATTGAGGAGAATCCTGAAAATGCCCAAAAGTTTACGACGTCGCTCTCAAAAGTGTATCGGTATGTGTTGGAGCAGAAGAATAAAGATTTAGTGACCGTGGATGAGGAATTGGATTTTGCGCGAACCTATATGTCTTTACTAAAGATGCGATTTGAGGACAGTATCATTTTTGATATACCAGATAAGGCGACCGACGCAGAAAGTAAAGTGGTGCCTTTATCATTACAGTTGTTATTGGAAAATGCGGTAAAGCACAATATGGTCACAACCAGTAAACCGCTTCACATTAAAATTTATGAGGCGAATGGAATGCTCATCGTTGAAAACAATTTACAAACAAAACAAATCGTCAAAAAGAGTAGTGGTGTGGGATTAGAAAACATTAAACAGCGCTATGGATTATTAACAAATAAAAAAGTAAACATCAATCAACATGCAGACAGTTTTGCAGTTGAAATACCAATGCTTACTAAACAAATTTCAATCATGGAAATACAAAAATATAACAGTCAGGAAAATGCTTATTATGAAGCAAAAAAGCGGGTCGAAGAGATTAAAGGCTTTTATGCAAACATCATATCGTATTGCTTGGTAATCCCATTTTTAATATTTATAAATTACAGAACGTCTTGGAGCTTTCAATGGTTTTGGTTCCCAATGCTCGGATGGGGAATGGGTCTCATTTTTCACGCTTTTGGAGTTTTCGGATATGGAAAGTCTTGGGAAGAACGAAAAATAAGAGAGATCATGGAACAGGAAGAACGCACAAATACTTGGAACTAATGGAACATAAATTTACAGAACAGGAAAAATACAAAAGAGCTGCAAAAAGAGTGAAGCGAATCAAAGGATTTTATTCACACTTGCTAGTGTACATTGTTATCAATCTTATGATCGTCGTTATAAATGTGCAAAATTTAGAAGATGGTGAGAGCTATTTTCAATGGCAGAATTTTACAACACTCGGATTTTGGGGAATTGGAATATTGGTGCACGCGTTGAGTGTTTTTATGCCAGACTTTATAATGGGTAAAAATTGGGAAGAGAAAAAGATTAGGGAAATCATGGACAAACAGAAGAACAATCGTTGGGAGTAATGTTTTCAAGCTTATTAGATTAGGAATTCATAGGCAATACACAAGAGTTAAGAGCCAAGACAATAGAGAATAGTAAATAGGGGTTAGAGGTTAGAATTTAGAGAATAGAGAATAGACAAAAGACAAAGGACATGAGCCAAGACAATAGACAATAGAAAATAGACAAAAGGCAGGAGCCAAGAACCAACAACCAAGACCATATGAATGTCATTATTATAGAAGATGAGAAACCCAGTGCAAGGCGATTGCAGCGTATGTTGGCAAATTTAGATTTGGATACAGAAATCATGTTGCATTCGGTAGAGGAATCGATTGAATGGTTTCAAAAAAACCAGCATCCGGACCTCATCTTTCTCGACATACAGTTAAGTGATGGCTTGTCCTTTGAAATTTTTGAAACGGTTGAAATTAAGTCATCCGTAATTTTCACCACAGCATATGACGAATATGCACTGCAAGCATTTAAGTTGAACAGTATTGATTACTTGTTAAAACCCATTGATGATGATGATCTGAAAAAGGCCGTTTCAAAATACAAGGAACGAATTCCGCACAAACAGTCCGTTAGTTTGGATTTTGATGATATTAAAAAACTTCTAGTGAACCCAATTGAGCGTGAGTATAAGAAGCGTTTTTC